>CAIRBC010000506.1 GCA_903876685.1 uncultured Nitrosomonadales bacterium
CCAGCCACTTGGTTGCTGTCTTTTGGCAACAAAGTGGAGTGGCTAGTGGGTTCCTCAGGAAAAAAGACATGGCGGTTTAATTATCAGGGGTGGGATCATTCCCCTGTCCGTTAGACGTCTGGAATCGACGTTTCCTTGAATCAGCTTAAATCCACCCAAACCTCAGCTTCCTCAAAGAACGCAAATGACTGATACATTCTTACGCCTTTCGGCCAACGATATTCCATGGCGCGCAACTGCGGGTTGTAGATGGCGGTATAGAGTGTGCCGAAACCTTGTGCGTAGTTATGGGCGTAGAGCGGATTGAATTCGAAGGAATTGACAAACGACTCGACGCTGCTCAACGGGTCATTCAGTCTAGCCATAATGAATTGCTGACGTTCATAAGAGCGCGAGAACATGGCGTAGTTGGTCAGATCAAAATCACCCTGATGATTCACCGCCAGTGGCTTGTAGGTGATGCCGGGAGCGCAGAACGGGGTCAATTCCACCGTGCGCACCTGGCCGTAGGCATCTAATAAAGTGATGTTATAGGCCATATGGGAGGGCACTCGACACAATACCTTGACGGCTTCATCTACCGTGCTACAAAACTCCAGCACATAACGCAGGATGATCGGCATGGCAAAACCTTCTGTGACACTTTCTTGTCCCGCGAAGGCTAAAGATACCGATAAACCATGTTCGTTCATGCCATCCAGCACTCCCCACAAACAATCGGTAGAGGCGATGACCCGGGTGTCGTGCCAACGCGTTTTCATGATGCGACCTTCACAGAATTCGGGTGCATAATCGTAGTTGCGCACCAGGGTCGGTGTGTAGCGTGTCCAAACCGCCTGTGAGCATCCAGAGTGATAGGTTGCCGGACAATAAAAACTCAATAGTCGCGCATCATTTTCCGCTACGTTGCCTAGTTCAATCAGATGTTCCCACAGCGGAACCATCTCTGGCATATAGGTCTGCATCGCTTCGCGACATTGTTGCAATGCTGGACGCTTGAGTTCTCCTTCACTGGCGAACCAGCGGCGATAAGCGGGAATAGTCGCGTGATAATGCGTCAGCCATTGCTTGTCAGGATAAGCCTCTGCAACGGCGTGATAGCGTTTTTGGGTATAGTAATTCATTGCGCACGTCCACTCTTCATGCTGGCTGGATTGTTGCTTAGCTCCACTAGCGAACGCTCATGCTGATTAAGGGGACGATATTGAAACAACTGTTGTAGTGCGTATACAAACTGTGTTCCCATATCATTCAACTGTCCCTGCGCCTCACGGATCACCTGGTTCAAGAACATAATGGCAAGATCACCGCCGTGATACGCGTAGTCCCCCTGCTGCATAATGCGCATCAGATAGACTTGATTGGCTGCCATGGCTTCACGACGGGAGTAACCCGCCTTTTTTAGCGATAACTGACCCTTGCTATCCAACTCATAGACACCAGAGACAGGCGCCTGCGTAACGATGGCCAACTCTTCGTCGGTATATTTAAGAATGACTTGTGCGGCAATACCCATTGCACCTTGTTCAAGTACCGATTGATTGAAAGCATTTACCTCCAATCCTAATTCGATATGGGCGTCGTATTCCAGCAAATGAAACAGGAACAATGGAATATGCGTCACACTGAAATCAGACAGATTGGTCATAGCGCTGATGCCGGTGAGGCGCGCATTCAATTCACCGAGATATAGCTCGCCGCTATCCAAGTCAAGCAGATAGTCCAGCTCAAAGTATCCCCGATAACCGCGCTGATACAAGGCATCTCCCATCGCCCGGGTCTTTTGTAACACCTGCAAACGAACCTCACTAGAGAAGGCCTCTTGATAGAGCTCATTGCCACACCATCCACCTGCATACGGCGTGAGTGCGTTGATACCAATTAATTCGGTGAGCAAGGGGCCGACGAAAGTGCCCCAACGGGTGGTACAGGCTTCGATTGCCGCACCCGTGCAATTAACCCGGCGCATCACTTTCACCTTGGGTTGGGATTCGATCTGCTCTGCCACGACTTGATAATCAGACTCGCTGTCAATGAAAAATGTGGTTTTTCCGGAGTCTCCATAAGCAGTTTGCACCACTAAACGTGAACCCAGCTTGGCATCACGGGCAATTTCTTGAAGTTCTGCATAACAAGAGACGCTGGCCAGTGCATTGGCAACGCTGTATACCCCCGCCTCGTTACCAATCTCGGTGGTCACTATTTTACTATCGATCTCACGAACCAAACCATGTTCAGGCAACAAGATATGCAAACCTAACGCTGCACACAGCGCTTCTATTGGTTCATCGAAGAAAAGAAAAACAGCCTGGCCATTCTTCTCCTTAGCCTGCTCAAGATGACTACGAACCATCGAGCTATTCAATAAATAACGATTAATGTCTTCGATGCCCTGAAACACCTGCTGATGGTTATCGGCAACACACAGCACTTGTGGATGCCCTCCATCGAAGCAATCAAGGAGGTTGATGTTAAGCCAGTTACGCACCCAGTCGTGCATTCCCAGCATATTGAAATTACTGGCACTCAGGAAATAAACAGGGACTTCATTTTCGGCGAAATGTCGTTTGATGTCTGAAAGTGTAGCCAGTATTTTTTTCTGAGTGGGTTTCATGCTAGTTCCTTAAACGAATTGTGATTGATATTATCCAGGTGATTTTGACGAAACACCTTGAAGCCGCGCTCGAAATGGTAGCCATGTATCTCCTGCACTTTGATGTGCTGGAAATATCGCATAATCTCGGGGGTGATGAATTGACCGGGAACGATGACCGGGTAGCCGGGTGGATACGGCGTGACGAAACTGGCCGAGACCCATCGCTGACCGGAATCTGCTCGCTGAATGGACTCAGTCGACAGTGCAAGGAACTCGACGTTCTCCTCCACTAGACCTTGATAGTAAGCCGCACGCATATCGCTTGCAGGATAGTCACTCTCTCCAAATGGCAGAAAGGCAGGATGAAAAAAACGCTGCTCGGGCAGTGTGATAGCAGCTTCGACTGGCAGCTTGTCTATATACAGTCTACGCTCCTCTTGAAGCTTCTCCGCTATCTCGTGCAGCACCTGCAACAGATAATCTATGGATGCTTGAGTTGCACCGATGTTGATCAAGAAAAGCACCGTGTGACGCGAGGTCTTGTTCACTTGAATGTCATAGCGTGTCATCAACAGTTGACGGAAACTGCTGCCGTTCAAACCTGTCTTGCTCACGTCCAGTGTGACACGGGTAGGATCGACAGTAAAATCTGAATCTCCCCAGCTTGAACTTAACTCAGCCAGTTCACCTTGCTGCTGTGAAGGTCGCATTGTGCGATAACACTGCGGGATCATTTGTTTATCCCCTAGCACGTCGAAGAAGGGTTTGAGCAATGCTGAAGCACCGATACGCTTGCGCAACTGTAGCGACAATAACAGGGTTTCGCGTACCAGGGAGAACCCTTCCAGCGCTGCCTGACGACGCGCAATATCCAGTGAAGCGATAATCTGATAGTTGGGTGAGGTCGTGGTATACATTCGGAAGGCTTCCAGGAAGCGCGCCTGATTAAAGCGCACGTCCGCTACATGAATCATCGACGCCTGGCGGAAGGCCGACAAGGTTTTATGGGTAGACTGGGTGGCGTAGACGCGTAACTGCATCTGCTTTGGATCGGCATACAGTGGCTGCCTCCACTTGGATTCCTCAGGATTGGCGGCAAATTCAGCAGCCCATTTTGTGTAGAATTGTTGATATTCCGAACTCTGCATACGCTGGCGCAACTTGCGTACCGCCGTCATCGCGGTGCGGCCATGATACAGCGGATGAAAATGTGCAAAGGCAAACCACGCCTCATCCCAATGGATGATCACATCCGGCTTGATCGCCAGAATCTCCATCATGAAGTGTTCGGTGTTATAGACAATGCCATCGAAGGTGGAATTGGTCAGCGTGATCTGCTTGAGCCTATCCAATCGTCCCTGTTTCTTCAGATCCAGCATCACCGCTTTGAGCTGTGCCAGGGCGATGCCGCCGTACAAGTCATATTCCACCAGCGGATAGGTCTCCAAAAAGATCGGGTACGCACCGCTCAACATCACCGCATAAGGGATAGACTTATGGCAATCAGCGGAAATAAGCACGAGGTCGCCGGGTGAAAGATTCGCCTGTAGCACGATCTTGTTGGAAGTTGAAGTACCATTGGTCACAAAGTAACTGGAATCTGCGCCGAAGGTTTCTGCGGTTTTAAGATGCGCCTGCTTGATTGCGCCGGTCGGATCGAGCAGCGAATCGAGTCCACCCTGCGTAGCAGAAGTCTCCGCCAGAAAAATATTATCGCCGTAGAAATCCAGCATATCGTGAATCCATGGCGAGTCCTTAATCGAGGCTCCTCGCGATAGTGGCAACGCATGAAACACCCCTTTAGGTTGGCGACTATAGGCTTGCAGTGAATCGAAGAAGGGGGTCGAAAAGCGCTTGCGTAACCCGTTCATGAGCGCTGTATGCAGCTCATGAAAAGGATTGACATGGAACAGTACGCGATCGAAATAGTTGCGTACCGGCTCAGACATCTCAGCAGGCGCTTGTACACTAATCAGATAATGATCCACCTCGGGACGCAGGTGGCGAATGGTGTTGCACAGATTCACTTCAAGCGTATGCAAGGGATTAAGCGGCGGGGTGTTGCCAATCAGTGAGTGGCTATAGTGCGTGTAGATAGCAGCTGAATCCCGGCTCTCGACGTTGAGGTGGTTCAGATACACACAGGCTTGAATATCGGTATTTGCCAGCACGGCGGTCAAGGCATCTTCAGCCGATCCTACGAATAAAATGTCATAGATAAATTCATCCTGTACCAATTTAAATGCAGCCAGATGGTGGCGATATAGCATCTCGAACTCCTCTGGCATGGGATGAACGATGAGCACTTCAAAATACGGCTTTTTGATACTGACCGACCTGGCAGGGAGTTGATTTTCATCGTGTAGCTTCGGCCTGTCCAATTGCTCCAGATTCGTTTGAAACGGGCTGTAAACCTGTAGTCGATACCGATTATTTTTGAATTGATCAATGCAGTTATTGACCAACTGAGTGACCCGTGTGTAACACTGTTGTTCCAGATAATGCGCAAGCCGAAACAACACCGCACGACCGGGATAAGTCCAGAATCTGTCCACCGACCACAATTGCGCAAAAGTCACCTTGAAGTCGTCAACCGCAAAGGGAGTCGCATTTGCAGAAGTGGCTAGTGCATACCAGAGTTCGTGGCGTTTCTGCTTGAGATCAAAGCTGTTCATGATAATCTATTATTTCTTCTCAAGGTAGGCGATGGCTTCCAGGTGACCTGGAGAACGCGACAACACCGCACGATAGGCAGCGACCGCCTCCGTTCTATTGTATAGCCAGGCATTAGCGCGTGCCAGATAGACATAGGCCGTGGCATCAGAAGGATAGCGGGTGACTAGAACCGTACCTGCCTTCTTCAGAGCCGTCCAATCTCGTTGACCTTCCAGTGCGATGGCCAGTCTCAACAGCGCCGTGTAATTGTTAGGTGAAATTTCCAGTGCCGCTTTGGAATTTTGCTCGGCTTCGCTCCAGCGTTTCTGTGCCAGTAACGGCAGAGTCAGCCCTAGACGCGCCTCCACTGATTGCGAGTTACGTTCTACCGCGAAGCGATAATGTCGGATGGATTCACTAAAGCTGCCTTGCAGATAATAAAGCCAGCCACGGCGTAGCGCAGCTAATTCGGCATCAGACACAGAGACATTCTCAATCACATTAAGAGCCTCGGCATATTTTCCTGCCGTTTCAAGTTGGTAAGAATGATTCCAATCCGTCTCTAGTGCGCTCACTTGTGTCATGCAAAGAAGCAGTAATATCGAAAGAAAGCTTGATAAACAGCCAATTTTTTTAAACATTTTCATATTCATCTCCATCGTTATGATTAATAATTAATAACACTTTCCCAGCCAGGTACTCCGATGTCCGGACGCTGAAAAATGCGGGTTGCTTGAAAGGTATAGCGATCTGAACCGGCTTTAACACCAAGATAGCTACAGCCTAGTTGTGGCGCGATAAAGGCGGCGCACTCGATTTCGATGCCAGTGAGCTTTTGCTGAACTCGTGCAGTCTGCTTCCATGCTTGAGCGCTGGCATCCCAGCCGCGTTGATATTGGCCAGTAGCGGCGGAGACCCATGGCCAGAGTAATACTGACAGCCACCTGGCAACTAGCAGCGGCATTAGGCGCGCGGGAATATATTTATCTTGCCAGGACTCAACCTGAGTCGAGACGGGTGTGTATCCACAAGCAATTAACCAAAGATCAAAGTAAGCATCGGTTACCTGGTTACGCTCATAGCATGCAAACACCGCCCCGTTTGCTTCGACGAAACAGCGCCCTCCCCTGCTGGAAACTAATACCAGTCTGCCCAATTCATCCACTTCACAGTAGATATTCCAGTCGGCGCAGACCGATTCATTGTGAGCGACGCTATAGCGGATACCCCGCCCGGCATAGAGATAGAAAGGACGGATATCTCCTTCGATGGCGCTCCTTAGCGTCGCTGATTCTCCCGGCACCACCGCGAGTTCATAGCACATCTCCTCTCCGGGCATGGACAGTAACACGCCTGCCAGGTGAAACGGCATAGTAGCGGCTCCGGCTTCATCGCTCGCTTGTAGATGCAGGTGGATATGCGGTTGAGGAGATCGACCGGAGTTGCCACAGTTAGCAATGAAATCACCCGCTTTTACCCAGGCACCCGGCAGCACGCAGATAGAGCCAGGTTTCAAATGAGCGACCATGACGAACTCGCCGTTATACAGCCGGATGATCACAAAATTTCCCCAGTTGGCAGCGACATTGATGGTTCCGGGGAGGTTGTCGGGTACATCGTTGACGATACGCCATACCTGACCATAAGCAGGTGACAGCACCGGGAGGTTATAGCAATAAAAATCGTCCAGACAATTGCCTTTGCGGGTAAAACTCTTGTCTGCTTTCATGACGATAAAGTCGAGCGCATGCTTCCACTCTCCCCGGTGCGTATACTGTCCGGAGAAGCCTTGCGATACCGTCCACGCCCCCATGAACGGCAACACCAGCGGTACGCTTGAGGGCGCACCAACCCGCGCCAAACTGATTCGGGTACGCTCATGACTCCGTTCGGGTGCTACAGGTGAACTCAGATTAAAACTTGATGAGAGGCGATTGTTGCGTAGCGCAGCATAGAGTACAAACCACGCCGCGATGACAAAGGGCGCCGAAAACGGAACTAGCTGCGCCACCTCAAGCATACGCCCGAGTGCCAAAGCCAACCATGCCGCCATCACAGCAGCCAACACAGCCAAGGCGGCTGTCAGCAGTGAAGGCGTAGCAAACAATCCCCCGACTAACAAGGCTGCCAGAATGGCGTTACTATCCCACGCAGAGCTCGCCATGTGTTCCGGGGCTGCACCGAGTTGCCTCAAAAACAACAGCGCAACAGAGTAACCCAGCACGGCCAGCAGCAGGTAGTAGCGTGAGAAGACCAGCATCACGACAAGGATGTATAACCCTGCCCAGGGATTGGCCATGAAATATAAATTACCGATCGCACTGAGAAATTTATCGAGTTGTGTGCCGAGTAGTTCAGGAGGAGCCAGGTATGGATTAAATTGCAATGCGGAAAAGCTGCGGCCAGCAGCGCTTGTCAGCATCGCAACCAGGACGAAGGGTAAACTCAACACTGGCAGCTTGATCAGAGAACGGGTCAGTCGTCCGAGTGCAACGGTAAGCCACCCCGCAAAAATACCGCCCAAAACCACCAGCAGAAGCACGCTGCTACCCACTAGCCAAACATTGGCAATGTATAATCCTACCAACAAACCATTGAATACGCAGACCGGACGTTCACCTTTACCGGCTCCGGCAGCTTGCCCTGCATACCAGGCACTGAGCGCGCCGAGCAAACCAATGCCTCCGCAACTTGGCTCAATTAATATTAACAAAACAAGTGCAGCTCCCGCCTTGCGGGAAGGGATCATGCAAACCCAGGCAACCCCACAGGCGAGCTCCTCCAGCAGTCTATACAAATGATTTTTCAAAAGTTTGGACATGGCTCAGCCACTCAACTATTTTTGATTTCCGTTTTTCATATCCGGGCAGGGCGGACGCTCAGGCCGAGCAAATAACCCTTTGGCTGAGTTGATACAAGTAGCTGGCACCTTGTCTCCGTTAGGTGTCGTGTGCTGTATTTGCGTACCTTCTGCCTTTCCTTTGCAGTCGTCGTAGGCACTGGCAGGAGGCTCATGACAGGGACGTTCCGAGGGCGGGCAGTTATATTTTTCGGTATTAACGGCCGATGCGGCTAGTGTAGACAGGGAGAAAGCGCTGAATAGCAACCCGATAAAGATGCGTGATAAGACCATAATATATAGCTCCTCATAAAATTAAATGAATGTGCACCGGGCACAGTTCGCATTTAATCTTATTGAGATAACAGTTCCCCATGCCTTTACATTAGTTTTTTGTAATGATTGCCGTGTGTGAATTGAGGTAAGCGGTGCAAGACTCAGGGAGAGGTCATGAGTAAACATTCGGCTAACCCATTCAAGCCAAGAAAAAGCCAAAAAATTATTCGTAGATTGAGAACG
>CAIRBC010000507.1 GCA_903876685.1 uncultured Nitrosomonadales bacterium
ACGAGAGCGGGTTTTCCCGTCCCGCGCGAAGCGCGGGCGCTATTTTTTGAGGTTGCACAATGATGATCGAAGCGGATAAAAGTGAACAGTTGACGAAATTTTCCAGACAGGCAGCCGACCTGTGTTCAGTGTATCTGTACAAAGAGGGTTTGTTCCTGCGCGCCTATAATGAAGGGGCGTATGGTTTCGTTCACCAGGTAATGGCATGCAAACCGATCAGGCGTTTCGTCAAAGCGATAGGGGATGATCGCATCGTGTGCGGGGCGCCGCAGACTACTGTTGCAAAACTACCGGCTTTCATTCAGGCTGAACAAATTGATGCTGTGATTTGGCGTTTGCCTTTGTCAAAGCCTGTCGATTTGGCACAATATCATGCATGGCGCGAGGGTCTGCCGCTAATTGCGAAGGAGGAAGCTTCGCAGGTAAAGACCGCAAATCCGATGCAGCAAATTATGGATCGGTTGATGCAATTCAATGTTGCAACCAGCACTCCGGTAGCAGCGCTGAATCTGGTGGCAGATTTACAGCGACAATGGCTGGATAATATTTCTCCGGAGCGGCTCCAAGCTGTGACAGATTGAGGGTTGCAGGCGGTCAAGCCTGCAAGGAACCTGGATTAAATGCATAATGAAATTTGAATGGGACAAGGAAAAGGCTACTGAAAACATTCGTAAACATGGTGTCTCCTTTGTAGAGGCGTCCACAATATTTTTGGACAGCTTGTCGCTCACAGGTGACGATCCTGATCATTCGCTCGGTGAACGTAGGCTTATTACATTTGGCGTATCTTCTGCCGGACGGTTATTGGTTGTCTGTCACACGGAACGAGCAAAGGAAATCCGCATCATAAGTGCCAGAATTGCTAAACGGATTGAAAGGAAACTTTATGAAGAAGCTTGATGATATAAATGATGAATTGCGCCCCGAATACCACCGTGAAGATTTCGGCAAGATGGTGAGGGGAAAGTATGTCAAACAATGCAAGGCAGCTTCAAACGTGGTTGTCCTCGATCCAGAGGTGGCGAAAGCATTTCCGAATGGCGCTGCAGTCAATGATGCCCTGCTCGGTTTGCTGGAGATAGCCAGATCTGCTGGCTTAACTGCGCACACTACAAGGGTCATACGCAAGTAAATTAGATAAAGGAGGTGTTCTGAGAGAGTTTTAAGGTTCTGGCTTGGTCTCATCCTGCCTATGCCATGCATGGGTGCCTAATGGGTGTTTCGGTTACGGCTGAAACAAAACAGGCCAATTGGGGATGTGGCTGGCATCTTCCGCTGTCGGGTGTTTATGCCCGGTCGCATCATAGGGGTTGCGCGGTGCAAACGGCGCGCCCGGCTCGGAAGTTGCGGGCAATAGTGAAGATGCATTGCTGTCAGGGGTGGACGTTGAACAACACCTGGTCGTCGACGCCCAATGGTAGCGGCAACCACTACAACGTCAACCTGAACAATGGCAACGTCAACTCGAACAACGACACGAACAACAACTATGTCTCGTGCGTACACTAGAGTCACACCCGCTCATGGGGGTGAGGCCAACCAGACCTTTTTGATGCGCAGGCTGCCGTAACTGGCGTCTACAGGCAGAAAGTAACGTTTTATCGGATCGAGCATATCGTGGTAGATTTTGCGCCGCAAATGGTAGGTGTCGGCATGGATCAACTGACCATAGTAGCTGTTGAGTGTGGCCAGTATGCGCATGAGGATGATAGGTTCTGGTTTGAGCGGCGGTGTGAGTTGGTGTAGTGCCAACCATTGTGCCCAGGTGCCGCGTTGTGGTTTGGAACCATGCGGGTAGCCGACAGGGTCGAACAGATAGTTGAAAAAATAGATACGGCCGCGCAATGCCTTTAAAGTGCGCTTGCGCACATAACGGTGATGCGGGAAGACGATATAGCCGAGAAAATTTGCTCCCTGTACCACGCGCTGCAATACGGTCTTATCGGGGTGCAATTGCAGTTGCAGGTGAACTGTCAGGAACTGGTCAATTTGTCGCAATTGCTCAAGCAGTATTGCGGGTTCATTGCCCAGGATGATGATGTCATCGACGTAGCGCAGGTAGCCCCTGATTTTCAGCTGATGCTTGACGAATTGGTCGAGTGGGTTGAGGTAAACATTGCTAAAGAACTGGCTGGTCAGGCTGCCGATGGGCAGACCAATACCGGGTTTACCATGGAATAGCGATTTGTGTGGCGGAATTTGTTTGAGCAGAGCGACATTGCCGCTCAAGGCGGGTTTGGGAAAGATGGGGTTTTGCAAGATGATCCTTTGCGCGACAGCATTCAGTTGATTGCGGGTTTGCTCGGGATAAGGCAGTCTTGCAAGTTCGATTTTCCATAATGCCAGTAAAGTTTGACGGCTGATAGAAGGGAAGAACGAGCGGATATCCATTTGGCAAAAGTGACTGTGGATTGGCATGCGCATGAAGTGTTGCAATCTGATGATGGCACTGTGAGTGCCCAGGCCGCCACGGTTGGAGAAGCAATCGTCGATCCAGGTGCGCTCAATTGCGGGACGAATGAGCGAAACCAGCCACTGCTGTGCCAGGCGGTCGCGAAAGTCGGGCGCAAAAATCTCGCGCAGCTTTGGTTCCTGCACGGCGAATGCGGTCATACGGCCGGGCTGGTAGTTCTCTGCGTAAAGATCGTGCGCGAGAGAGCCAACAATACCGGATATTTCGATCAGGTAACGGCGTTTATCAATACTGTTGCCAGCCTGATTGACGCAGGCGTAAAGTTGGCAGGCGATTTCTGTTTCTGTCATGGAGGTTGGATATGGATAAGGTTTTCAAGCACCCACAGATTTTTTCGGATTTGCTGATGTTTTACAAGCGTTATTATCCGATACACGCGGGTTTGCCCAAGCCTTTCAGATTTACTACGGGTGAATGCATTCTGAATGAAGTCACCTCATGCATGAAGCAGGTGACGCTGGCCAACCATTGCCGCAAGCAGGAGGCATCTGGGCGTGCCAAAGGCTCTGAGGCGCTTGGCGAACTGCGTGTCTCGATTGAGGTAATTCGTAGTTATTTATTGGTTGCCTGGCAACTGAAGCTCTTGTCTCATGGTGGTCTGCACGAATTGATTGGGGTTCTGGAATCGGTTTCAAAACAGGCGGCGCGTTGGCAACAGTGGTTTGATGCGGGTGCAGTTCAGACTGCCGGCTTAAATTAATCGATCAGACAATTAGGGATCGACTGGAAGTGAATAAAAAAGGATTAGTTATGAACAATGGGTATGTGAAGGCTGGATGGTGTATGGCGTTGATAGCTTTGTTCTGGCTGGCTTTCCCTGCCTTTGCCGTACAAAGCGCCAATTATTCAGCATTTCCCACGCCTTTCGTCAGCGGTAGTGGATCAGCAAGCTCTGCCTCATTTTTGCAGGCCGGGGTTCTGGACTATTCGTTTACCAGGGTGGCAAGCAACAGCGCCAATTACATCGACTTAACCACGGTGTTACCGCCCAGCGTTGCAGCTGCTACTGTCCCCGGGGCACCGACAATTGGCGTTGCGACTGCGGGCAATGCACAGGCCATAGTTAATTTCACCGCACCCGCATCCAACGGGGGGGCTCTGATCTCAGGCTATACCGCTACCTCCAACCCTGGCGGTTTCACGGGTTCCGGCACTAATAGTCCCATTGCCGTGACAGGTTTGACCAATGGCATCGCCTATACCTTCACCGTTACCGCGACCAATGCCATTGGTACAAGCGCCGCATCAAGTGCATCGAATTCTGCAACGCCGTTTTCTGCAGCGATAGCACCCGGCGCGCCGACCAACGTTACTGCAGCCCCCGGCAACAATTCCATCACCCTGACTTTCAGCCCGCCTTCCTCAATAGGCAGCAGCCCTCTGACCGGCTACACGGCAACCTGTGGTACGAACATTAATATCGGCAGCACTTCCCCCATTACCGTGAGTGGGTTGACCAACGGTACGGCCTACAGTTGCAAGGTCAATGCCAGCAACGATGCAGGCAATGGCCCGGATTCGGCAACCGTTAGCGCAACCCCGGTGGGTCAGGCGAGTGCTGCGCTGTCTGCTTCCAGTTTGAGCTTCGGCATCCTGAATGTCGGCAGCCAGAGCGTCAATCAGTCACTCTTTCTGATTAATACTGGAAATAGTCCGCTGAGCATTTCTTCGATGACGATCACCGGTGATTTTGCCAAAGGTACAGTATGCGGAAAGACACTGGCCGGGGGGGCGAGCTGTCTGGTTCTGTTGAGTTTTACGCCCACCGCTTCCGGGATAAGAAGCGGCTTGTTCAGCATTGTCACTAGTGCAAGTAATATCCCATTGAACGTAAGTCTGGTCGGAACCGGTGCCTCAACGCTACCGCATCTGTCGGGACTGTCTTTGACGGGAGCAACTCTCTCGCCGTCTTTCAGTGTAGGCACAACGAGCTATGGCACTTCCCTTGCCAACACTTCATCCTCGGTCATCGTCACGGCAAGTACCAACGATGCGGGTGCAGTGATCAGTGTAAACGGTGCCACGATAACCAATGGCGGTGCATCGACGCCCATCCCGCTTAATTTCGGGGTGAATACCCTCACGGTGCGGGTGACTGCGGCAGATACGGTAACCAGCAACGACTACACCCTCGCAATCAACCGTCTGGCACCTATCATTACCGGCGGCAGCGGGCATTCCATCGCACTTAAACCGGACGGCACACTGTGGGTCTGGGGGCATAACTATTATGGGCAACTGGGCGACAGCACGACCGTTGACGCCAGCATACCCGAGTCTATCGGTGGCGGCTATGTCGCTGTGGCAGCAGGGAATTATCATAGCGCAGCACTCAAGTCAGACGGCAGCCTCTGGACTTGGGGCAACAACGCTTACGGGCAACTGGGCGACAATACCACAGTCGATAGCCATAAGCCCAAGCAGATCGATATCGGCTACAAGGTCGTGGCGGCAGGTGCTACGCATACGCTGGCGATCAGGAACGACGGCAGCCTTTGGGCCTGGGGATCGAACGATTATGGTCAACTGGGCAACGGAACCATCGCAGGGCTGAAAATTCCCACGCGTATCGGCACCGGTTACAAGGCTGTTGCTGCAGGTCTTTCCCATACGTTAGGGTTGCAGGAGGATGGCAGCTTATGGGCCTGGGGGCGGAACATGTACGGGCAGTTGGGCGATGGCACGATGAATGACAGCCCGGTACCTAAACTCATCGGTACCCATTTCGTTGCGATTTCTGCCGCAGGTTTCCATTCGATCGGCCTCAAGGACGATAATACCCTTTGGGCTTGGGGCTGGAACAATGACGGTCAGGCGGGTGACGGGACGACCAATGAAGTTCATGCACCCAAGCAAATTGGATCTGGCTACCGCGCCATTGCGGCGGGCGCCAACCACAATCTGGCACTCGGGCTAGATGACAGCCTGTGGACCTGGGGCGGCAATGATTCCGGCCAATTGGGCAACGGAACGACGGTCAAAAGCCTTGCTCCGATTCAGATTGGTACGGGTTTCAGTACGGTGACAGCAGGAAACGGTTATACAGTCGCATTAAAGAACGACGGCAGCGTCTGGGCACAGGGTGCAAACTGGTTCGGACAACTGGGGGACGGCACCTTGGTGCAAAGGCAAACTGCAGCACTGGCAGTCAATAATACCGTCGACGGACCACTTGATTTGATCCCTACTGCTGCAAAAAACATCCCTCTAAAGATGCTCCCGCCCTACTGGCTCGAAGTAACAACGACCAATACTGTCAACACTGCAATCACCTACAATAGCGCTGATTTAAACCAAAACGGCAATGTGTATGTGGTTGCCTATCTCGATCCCAATTCCCCATTGCTGGCTGGAACTACGCTTCCTGCAGGTATAAGCCACGCCTCGACCATCACCCGCGCAGGCACGACGCTGGTCGCAGCAGTCCTGACTCGCACCGGTTGGAAACAGGCTGCTGCAGGAGTCGCCACCGCACCCTTGTTGACCGGCACCCTGACCACCAGCAATAACACTGTCTCCATGTATAACACGGGCATGTTCGATCAGAC
>CAIRBC010000508.1 GCA_903876685.1 uncultured Nitrosomonadales bacterium
AGCTGACCAAATTTAGGCTTGTCGTTTTTCGAGATCTGGTCGAGATCGATCACGTTTTGAACCGTGCCCTTGCCGAAACTTGGCTCGCCAATCACAATTCCACGACTGTAATCCTGTATCGCTGCCGCAAAAATTTCGGAGGCTGAGGCTGAAGCCCGGTTGATTAGCACGCCTAACGGTCCGTTCCAGACAATGCTGCTTTTGGGATCCTTCTCTACCGTCACTTTACCCTTGGAGTCGCGTTGTTGAACGACCGGGCCATTACCTATAAACAGACCAGTCAGTTCGATCGCTTCAACCAGGGAGCCCCCGCCATTGTTTCGCAAGTCCATCAGTACACTATCCACCTGATCCTTTTTAAGTTCTTCCAGCAGACGCGATACGTCCCTGGTAGCACTCTTGAAATCCTTGTCACCTTTCTGGTGTGCGGCAAAATCCTGATAAAAGCCCGGCAGGGAAATTACCCCTATACGTCTGGTCACACCGGCATCTTTCACCTCAATAATGGATTTCTTGGCGGCCTGTTTATCCAGACTTATTTTTTTTCTGACCAGTTGAATAATTTTATGTTCGCCGTCCGGTCCCGCTTCAGCAGGCAGCACATTGAGCAAAACCACGGAATCTTCTGTGCCGCGTATCAGAGCCACCGTGTCGTCGAGTCGCCAGCCCATCACGTCGACAATCTGGCCGCCCAGACCTTGACCTACTCCGACAATACGATCACCGGGCTTTAGTTTGCCAGAAAGTGCGGCAGGTCCGCCCGCCACCAGTTCACGGATAGTGGTATATTCGTCCTTGTCCTGAAGCACGGCGCCGATGCCTACCAGCGATAATTTCATGGAAATATTAAAATCTTCCGAAGCACGTATGCCGAAATAATTGGTATGAGGATCTATCGCCATCGTATAGGCGTTCATGAAATTTTGGAACACATCATCGCTTTTAATCTTGGCGATGCCATTCAAGGTAGTGTCGTAGCGTTTGCCCAGTGTCTCGATGATACTCTTGTCATCTTTGCCAGCCAGTTTTAGGCGTAACCAGTCATTCTTGACGCGCTTACGCCACAAATCATTGACTTCAGATTCAGACTTTGCCCAAGTGGCATCTTTTCTGCTGTATTGGTAACTTTCAATTTTCTTGAAATCAAAGCCGGTTTTTAACAGGGAACGAGCATAAGTGATACGTTCGGTGATACGCTGCTGAAATTGATTGTAAATAGCGAAGGGTATGCTCAAATCTTCCTTGAGTATTGCATCATCCAGTTTGTTTCGCGCGCTTTCGAACTGATCGATATCCGCTTGCAGAAAAAAAACTTTTTCGCCATCCAAAGCCTTCAGATAATTGTCGAATATTTTCGAAGACAAGTTGTCGTCCAGCGCCAAATGTTTGTAATGCAGTTTGTTCAGGATCTCTGCGGACAAATGCGCTGCCTGTGACTGTTGCTGCTGCGGCATCAGTTGCAGTGCTGCAAGTTCAGTATTAAAGAGTGCTGAAACAAGGAGCAGTAGTGCCCACGATATAATTTTTTTCATTGGTATTCGATATTCCTTGGAAAACGCAAAAATTATATCATTCCTGCTCCTGTTCAAGTTGACTGGATTGCGTGTGTATTTGTTGCAACATGTTTCAGCAATACGTGTAGAGCGAAATAAGCACTACCCATGGTACCGGATCAGCACGCCGGTTTACTATGGCCAGAATTGCACCGTTTTTGGCATAACGAGCTCATACAACTGCTGGCGCATTGGTTTGGATGAGATATTCCACAGGTCTCGTGCGCAATCGATCAGATGCCGATCCATGTCTGGGCGATGCGGTACCAGCATAAATGGATTATGATTTTCCTGATTGAACATTGCTGCTGCTACCTTATGCAAGGTGAGCCCGGCAACCCTAATTGCACCTTGATTGGAACACATTTGAGGCAGCCACCGAATTGAAACCAGCTTGCCGGGCGTAAGCTTCAGTTCGCGTTTGGCGCTGTTGAACGATACCGTCATGCAAGCCTGGTCATGGTATAGCGTGGCTCGATAGTCAAAACTGACACCCTGCTGGCACTGAAGGTTTTCAATACAGAAAATTTTGGGGAACACTCGCTCCATGGTATTGCTCATGCTTATCTCCCTTGCGTATTTGCAACGTTCATGGTTTCGGTAGCGTAGCTGAGGAATGACAGTTCTAGGCGATTTCTCCAGCTGCTATGACGCGCCACCCGATCATGTTGCATGCCCAGGTGCTAAGGCTATCCACCTGTTTGGTCTCAGTGACTGGAACAGGTATCCTGGTGTAGACAATTTTATTTTTTGGCTTGTAGCCACCATGGGCAATCCAGTTGGCTCTGGTCAGCGCTATCAGTTTTTGTGCCCACTCTTCCTGAGTAGCCAGGGTGTAGGCCTTTGGGCATTGGGCAGAGACTGTTTCATTTTGGGTAGCAAGTGCCTTGAGTAACTGCGCGATTTTTGCACCCAGACTGGCATTCGTTGATTCAAGCAATGCGATGCGACTCATCAATTGCCCGGTTCTTTCCTGAAGTTGATTTTCCAGAGAGTAGTGATATTCATGCAACTGGGACTTCATTTGTTTTTTATCGGTGATATCCAGCATGACGCCGCTGTTAAGCTGGTGGGTTCCGCTGTCATCGAGCACAATGCTGGCTTGATCGTGCATCCAGCGTGTATTTCCACTGCTATCATATAACCGATAATGGCAATTAAATTTCTCGCCGGTGCTTAGGCTATGCTGCAAGGCCTGACTGACTCGGTCAAAATCGTCCTGATGAACCTGGCGTAGCCGTAAATCTGTTTCAGCCAACCAGTTCTCCATGGGAAATCCTAGACCGGCTATTGCTGGGCTGACATAAATCAGACGATAATCAGGCTCATATGAGGCAACGTAAGCCATGAGCTGTTGATGATCGTGAGGAAGTATCCTGCATCGGTCGACATAAGTCAGGTTTTCCTCATTCGAGCCGAATTCCTCAAATTGCTGTCCGAAAAGTGGCAATCCATCAATGCGTTGCAAGTTATTAATTGAGTGAATATTCGAGCCTTCATTCAACCTGGTCATGAAGATGCCGTGATCAGGCTCTGCCTTTAGTAGAGATTCCAGAGAAGCATTTTTCTGGATATTTGCAGGTAAAATGATTGCATCCAGGTTATTGAGTGTATGACACAAGGCTGCACCCACTAAATAATTTTCAGATTCACTGCTAAGCATTTTCATAATTCGTCCCCTTAAAATTGGATGTTGATCGCGTTTTGGAACATTATTTTCGTAAATATTCCGGTTGCGAATTCTGCTGAATTGAGGCTTGCGATCCTATCGGGAGTTGCTTATTCTTTTATCGTCATTTGCGAAAAAAATACTAGGAATCAGACTATTACAATGTCAGAAAATGATGATGAGAGAGTCTGGAAAATAACTCGAGTATCAAATTCAATTTTGCAATAGAATGTTCAGCTACGCAGATGGATTATTATTGTGAAAATGATGCACTATTCTGCGCTAATCGACACACGGTGCCTCAGTAAAGGAGAGCAGTAATGGAACTGGTTGAATGGAATGATTCCCTGAGTGTGGGGGATCCCTTGATGGATGCGCATCACCGGGTTTTTTTTGAAATGATTAGAGAATTCAGCGAATATCAGGAAAAGGATAATCGCGATGCAGTCAGGGATCGAATAGAGTTTTTGTTTGAATATGCGGCGATGCATCTAAGTGCCGAAGAAAAATTGATGCATAAGGTAAATTATCCAGGTCTGGCGGCTCACAAGGCAGAGCATGACGTATTTATTCATGAATTGCTTATTATTAAAATCGATTTCGATAAAGATTCCAGTTCTGTTAGTGGCGAAACTGTGCTGAAAATCATGCAGGATTGGCTGGTTAATCATATTGTAGTCAGCGATAAACACTATGCGCCTTATCTGCAAAGTTTGCAGGCTCAATTCTGCTCGCTGAGTGGTTTCGATTAATTCGCTGAGTGGCTTCGATCGATCATTATGGCGATTAGTGAGTGGCCAAATGTTCTGGGTAGGGTTTGTCTAGTCTTGAAAGTCGCCAACTTTGATTATTTCAACTTCAGGAAGGCTTGATTATGCAAGCAATATTTGCTTTAACAATCAAGAAAACCATTACGCTGTTAGTGTTGGTCGGGCCTGTTTCGATGATCCCGATTTTTCTGGCATCGGCAGAAGCACTCGATTTGAATGCAAAAATCCGCTTTGCGAGGACGATAGGTTTGAGCGTCACGGTGGCGTTGCTGGTAGCTACCTTCCTCGGAATGCCAATTTTAGGTTTGCTTGGCGTATCACTCGGGGCAATGCAGGTGGGTGGCGGGGTGATTGTGTTGCTGCTGGCGATCGCAATGGTGCTAGGCAAGGAATCAACCTTCAAGGGCTCGCCTGCCGTCATTACCGAAAATGGGGTCACGGAAGCCGCCATCGTACCGCTGGCAATTCCGCTGCTGGCGGGACCGGCTGCCTTCAGTTATGTAATGGGTAATAGCGCCTGGCAAAGTTACCCGGAGCTGATACATGTAGTTGCACCGATTCTAATCGTGGGTGTAGCCTGCTGGATCACCTTTCGTCTCGCCTGTGAGGCAGAACGAACCATTCGCCAATCCACGCTCGATGTGGTCGAGCGCGTTGGCGGATTCATACTGGCGGCGATGGCCATCGAAATGATGGCAGCCGGTTTGCGCGGGCTGTTTCCAATGCTGGTTCAAGCCTAGCATTGAGGTTAGGCAGCCGATTAAATAGCCAAAAAACGTGTTGTGTCAATAAGCGCAGAATTGTGCTCTAACAATTTTCCTGATACTTCTTCTATTAATCTAACCATATGAATATTATTACTTTCCCAGGCAGTCCCTACCGCTTGCACCAGCCTTTCGATCCGGCGGGCGATCAACCAGTGGCAATCGCGCAACTGGTGGAGGGTCTCAAGGATGGACTAGCGTTTCAGACATTACTGGGCGTTACCGGTTCAGGAAAAACTTTCACCATGGCCAATGTGATTGCTCGCACCGGTCGTCCGGCTATCGTGATGGCGCCAAACAAGACGCTGGCGGCTCAACTTTATTCAGAGTTGCGCGACTTTTTTCCGGAAAATTCGGTTGAATATTTTGTATCTTATTACGATTATTATCAACCGGAGGCCTATGTCCCGTCGCGCGACGTATATATCGAGAAGGATTCCAGCATCAACGAACAAATCGAGCAGATGCGACTGTCGGCTACCAAGGCGCTGCTGGAGCGCGAGGATTCGGTGATTGTGGCGACCGTTTCGGCGATTTACGGTATCGGAGATCCGGTCGATTACCACGGCATGATCCTGCATTTGCGGCATAACGAAAAAATGCCGCAGCGTGAGGTGATCAAACGTCTGGTCGAGATGCAATACGAGCGTAACGACATCGATTTTTCACGCGGCAAATTTCGGGTGCGTGGCGACGTGATCGATATATTCCCGGCAGAAAGCAGCGAACATGCGTTGCGTCTGACACTGTTTGATGACGAAGTGGAAACCCTTTCACTTTTTGATCCGCTTACCGGGCATATCTTGCAAAAAGTGCCGCGTTACACGGTTTATCCATCCAGTCACTATGTTACGCCGCGAGAAACGGTGCTGGCAGCGCTCGAAACCATCAAAATTGAACTGGCTGAACGTATCCAGTATTTTCAGCAAGAAAACAAGTTGGTCGAAGCACAGCGTATCGAACAGCGCACCCGCCATGACCTGGAAATGCTCAACGAAATTGGCTTTTGCAAGGGTATAGAAAATTATTCTCGCCACCTTTCCGGACGCAATCCAGGTGATCCGCCGCCTACGCTGCTGGATTACCTGCCTCCTGAAGCGTTGATGTTCATCGACGAGAGTCATGTGACAATCCCGCAGATCGGCGGTATGTACAAGGGCGATCGTGCACGTAAGGAAAATCTGGTGGGCTATGGTTTCCGCCTGCCTTCTGCACTGGATAACCGTCCTTTGCGTTTCGACGAATTCGAAAAAGTGATGCGTCAGAGCATCTTTATTTCGGCGACACCCTCAGTGTATGAGGCAGCACATGCAGGACAGGTGGTAGAGCAGGTGGTGCGTCCTACCGGCCTGATCGATCCATTGATCGAGGTACGCCCTGCGCTGAATCAGGTGGAAGACTTGATGTCAGAAGTACAGTTGCGGGTAAAGGCGGGCGAGCGTGTGCTAGTCACCACCTTGACCAAGCGTATGGCGGAAGATCTCACCGATTATTTTGCGGAACATGGCATCAAGGTGCGTTATTTACATTCTGACATCGAAACAGTGGAGCGCGTCGAGATCATCCGTGATTTGCGCCTGGGCATGTTCGATGTGCTGGTGGGCATCAATCTGCTGCGTGAAGGACTGGATATTCCTGAGGTATCGCTGGTCGCAATACTCGATGCTGACAAGGAAGGTTTTTTGCGCTCTGAACGCTCGCTGATCCAGACTATCGGACGTGCAGCACGTCATCTCAACGGCAAGGCGATTCTGTACGGCGACAAAATCACGGCTTCAATGAAGCGCGCGATAGACGAAACTGATCGGCGACGCCTCAAGCAGGTAGCGCACAACCTGGCACTGGGTATCACGCCGCAAGGGGTGGTCAAACGTATCAAGGATATCATCGATGGCATGTATGAACCGGACGCCGCGCGAGGCAAATTACAGGCAGCACAGTCCAAGGCAAAATACCTGGCGATGAGTGCAAAAGAAATCTCCAGGGAAATTGCCAGACTGGAAAAGGAAATGCTGCAGGCTGCAAAAAATCTGGAGTTTGAACGTGCAGCAGAACTTCGCGATCAGCTGAAAAAATTACGGGAAGAAGTGTTTATATCGGGGCTATAGTTTTCAGTGTTCTTTGCTGATATACGCAGTTCAACACCCAATTTTCGGGTACTAAGCAGCATAAATAATCAGACCAAAAATTTCACAATAAATATCAATATATTATTTAATTAAAATCACCATATATTTATTCACACGATTTTATTAATCACCGCCCAAAAGTGCGAATTAATTCGCACATGATGGCAAAATTACCAATTTTTCAGCATTACAGGTAGTTACTATAGCTATTTCAGACCGAACCGGTTAACTCGATTTTTTAGTAGGTTTGGCTTCAAGCTTGGGTTTAGATTCTTCCTTGGGTTTGGCTTCAAGCTCTTGTTTGGATTCATCCTTGGGTTTGGCTTCTTCCTTCGCTCGTTCCTTTTCCTTTAGTTGATGCATTACTTTACGCCATTCATTGAGTTGTTCATCCTCTTTTTCCAACTGAATAGCCAGTGCCTCTTCTGAGCTTAGCTTGTTTTTTTCCCATTTACGCTCCAGTTTTCCGCCCATTCTGGACAGCAGACGTTCTGTTTCTTCGCTATTTAATAATTTAACTTTAGCAAGATAATCTGGATTAACAATATTTTTCATAGAAATTTCCTCTTTACATAAATTTGGTGTTTTATGCGCTTTTTGTTGTAATACCTGAATGCACTCAACTGCTACTTTAGCTTTTTCAAGAGTGATTTGCAATTGTAATATTATTATGGATTCATCAAACAAAACAATTCTGTCATTATTTTAAGCTAATTGTACCTTCAATTACTTTTTCAACTGAGTAATGCAAATAGATGGGTCTAGTGCATCTATGCTAGACCTGACCCCATCCTGTGCTGCGGCTGTCAGGTTGGTAACGGCTACCGCGTAGTGCCACGAATCGTGCCAGGTGGCTAAGGGGCGCAGCTCTTGCGGTGAGCTGCCGACCGTAAATCGGCATTAGTGATCAGCGGCTGGCGCTGGCTTAGCTGAACCGTCGATTGCCCATCTTCGGTAAATCCGCTAATCACTGATGCCGACTTCGTTTCGCGTTACCGTGGCAATTCATCGAAATCCTTTGCCTTCACTCTAGCCACACTTCCCGTTATGGGCTGGCTTGCCGGTATCAGCTCGGTGGGTTGAGGTGATGGGATGAATAATACCGAATTCGGAATATTTTTTCACAACCCAAAAAATAAATGCCCTGGTGGTGGGTGGTGGGGATTTTGTTATATTGAAATAATTTCTATATAATGGCTACATGACAACCAAACAACGATTCCGAAATAAATATCGCCTGCAACTACGCGAAAAAGACCATGAGCCATTGCACGTACACTTGGTCGGCGGCGAAGTGAATGCCAAGATCGATCTTGTGACGTTGAAAGTAGTGGCTGGTAATGTGCCTGCCGGACTGATGGTTGAGGTATATAACTGGCTGGTGACTAACCAATCAGAACTGATTAAGGAGTGGAAAAAATGCCAACGATGAAACGCCCAAGATTAAGCAGTGTAGAACCACTAACCGATTATCGGTTAAAGCTCACATTCAGGAATGGCAGCATCTATACCGTGTCGCTTGCGGATGAGTTTGATAAATTCCCCGCGCTCAGTCCTTTACAGGACGCTCAAGCATTTGCCAAGGCAACGACGGTAGCGGGCGAAGGTTGGACGGTAGAATGGCCTGAGTTGGATATTCAGATAGGGGCAGATACCCTATGGCTGGATGCACAAGCCCAATCCGCCACCGATGAAAACACCAGAATTTTTGCCCAATGGCGTGCGCGTTATGGTTTGAGCCTTACCGATGCAGCTCGCGCGTTGGGAATGACACCTCGCACCATGAGTAGTTACGGATCTGGTAGTCGCCCAGTCCCACGCTATATTGCTCTGGCATGCAAAGGATGGGAGGTTGAGCAGCATAAATGAGAGCTTGGCGTATTGGCTATAGCCCAATCCACAATCAAGCCACCAAACCCGCACCTACAGCCCCCCCCGCAAGCGGCACCAGCTGGCGGCGCAAGGTGGAAGTGAATTTTTTAACTTCCTCGTCAACCCGTTGATGATCTGTGCGTGCCACAAGCGGATTGACGATAAGTGTCAAGCGACGCGCCGGGTTCCCGCAGGTGGATCAGAAGGCTGCTGCGGCAGCTCCTTTTCCACTTCCTCCGTTTTTTGGCTCGCTTGTGCGGCTCTTTGACGTGCTCATTGTTTATCAACGGCTGCTTTTATATCAATCTTAAATAATTCCGCTTCCAAGGGTGGAAGCTCTGCCAAGTCTGCAATAACTGGATCATCATTTGTTTTTTGTAAAACATGTTCTATGTGATTTGCAGTTTGCTGCATACCTTGCATCAGTAATTCATATGGCTGAACTTTCAATAATTTAGCCAAACTTTCAATATTATCCAATCCGACAGATGTCCTTTGCTCTTTTATCCTGGACATGGTTGCGTTGCCAATGACAACTTCTTTTGCACACAGCGTCAAATTCTCCTTTCCGTAATGCTTTTGCATTAACAGACAGTCGTTTTGCCATAGAATTTTTTTGGTATCAACCATGGTAATATCGTAAATGGAATTGCATTCCGAATGTGGTTGACGTGATATTCCGTATTCGGTGGAATTATTTTCCATGAATATCCTACATTTCATTAAAGAAATCTAAACTTTAAAGTGAAACTCGCGCTGCGATCGTCTTCTCCCTCGCCCGCGTGTGGGAGAGGGATGGGGAGAGGGAAACGGGCCTGATGGGGTTCATCATCAGGGGTGGCAATTTGCCATGCCCGTTAGTCAGAAATAAGCGAAGTCTTGTACGCTTGCGCAGCCAATGGTTGAGGGTTGCCGTGAGCGGGCATACTATCAGGTATTTCTGAATGGTAGACCGTGCAAGCAAT
>CAIRBC010000509.1 GCA_903876685.1 uncultured Nitrosomonadales bacterium
AAAACCAAAAAATCACCCAGTGGATTTCTGGGTGATTTGGATGGTGAGCGTTAAGTCAGATCAGTCGATATTGGTTTTTCTCCATGGATATTGTGGATCTACTGGTGGGCTGTGTGCTTTCCTATAGCGCATCAGGTGACAAAGGTAGCGGGTATCCGCCACCATGAGCAACTCTGCCAAAAAGTCGCAGAGTACTACTGCACTTTCATCTGAAATGCACCGAGGAAATAACCGCTCCATATCATCATTGATATTATTGCCATACCTATCATCTTGATTCATCGTAACTCCTCGATTGCTTGCTGTAATAGATCATCTGGCAAATGATTGAACCCTTTGGGGACAGCCATCTGCATGGCGGTACGCAGAATACGTCCAGCCTGACGGGGTAACCCTTTGGAGGCCTGTCTTAACAATTCCATGCCCGATTCGGCCAACAGTGTATGACTACAGCCTGCGCTTTTGATCGAATGGTCAATCATCTGCGTAAATCGCTCTCTTTCAATCACCGGTTTGAGTTGGACGCGTACCTGAACGCGACTGGCTAAGGCCGCGTAAGGTGCTCTGTCGAGCAAGTTAGCCAAGCTGGGATGCCCCACCAGCCAAACAGTAATCATGTCGCGTGAATCAAACGCAAAATTCAAAAAGGATGGGAAATCGCGGAAGAAGTCTGGAGGCAGGTTTTGCGCCTCATCAATAATCCATAGTGGCAGGAGTTGCTTGTTATCCACGAGTTCCTGAATGCGCGCCTTGAGCTCACGCCATAGTTGGGCGCGCCGATAGGCAGGTTCAAGACCCAATGCCAACGCCAGGCTACGGTAGATGTCCTGCCAAATTCCGTTTCTGGCAGATAGACAACCTGGTATCGATGCGGATTTAATGCTGCTGTCAAACGACGCAAGGCCGCAGTTTTGCCTACTCCTGGCTCACCTGTTAACAGGCCAATGCCTGGACTTTCCAATAGCCATTTAAATCGTTCTGCCAAAGGTGCCAGGTTGCCATCATCCCACAACTCGGTATTTCCTTTGGAAAGCGGTGAGTGGCGTAGTCCAAAATGTAGTCGGTACATTTCAGAACTCCTCATTATTATCGTAGTATTGATCCATGGCTGTTTCTACCAGATTCGGACCTGTGCGGCTAACAGTCGTAGTGACTTTCTCGGCTGACTGTGGCTTGCGGCGCTCGCGCTGTAAGTTGCTCAATTTATCCAAGACAGTGACTGAACCCAGCGATTTACCCTCTTTATCTTCAACGCCGACTACTATTTTGCGATGTGGATCAACCACCAGTTGCACAGTTTGACCAGAGAGTTCAAAGTCGACTTCAAAGCGATCGCCCAGATAGGCGACGGTTCCATCTTTACGCACGAAACGGGATATCCTGTGAAAGAAAATTGCATCAAGATTGGCAGCATGCTTGCCCAATGTTCTGATTTTTAGCAGGTCTTTCTGGTATCTGGCTAAAGGGGTCAAGCCGTCAAGCCCGCTGTGAGGTGCTTGATGATAAATACGCTCAATCCATGCCCACAAGCGTGCGTTCAGATCAGACAAGTCAAGAATGTTGGTCATATTGACTTCGCTCAAAAATTGATCGCGAAAGGTTCTGTGCCAACGTTCCAGCTTGCCCTTGCCTTCAGGTGCGTAAGGACGACAGTAGATCAAATGAATACCCAAGCGTGCACAAATTCCTTGCAGCGTAGCCGACCGATAGGCTGCGCCATTATCTACAATCAATTT
>CAIRBC010000510.1 GCA_903876685.1 uncultured Nitrosomonadales bacterium
AAGCCACAGAAACCGCCCGTTTGATTATCTTCCAACGGGTGGGGTAGTCGGCATCGCCATCCGGTAATGTCCAAATGCAATGTAAATGGTCGGGCAGCAATACCCACGCATCGATAACGAAAGGGCGTGTCACGCGCACCGATTCGATTGCGGTGCGCAATGCGTGGCGAATTGACTCGTCACACAGAATCGGTTGCCGCCGGTAAGCGACCACCGTAAAGAAATAGCTTGCACCAGCCGCTGTGGCGCGACGATAACGTGACATGATTGGCACTCTAACTAAAGTTTCGGGGTTCGTTTTTCGGATAAAATTAAGTGCGACCACAACAAAGTAGGGTGGGCAAACGGTTTTATCGTTTGCCCACGCGGTAACGCATTCGCCGAACCGTTGTAATCAATACCGCGTGGGCACAAAAGCGTGCCCACCCTACCCGGCTTGCCATGCCAAATGGGATTGGGCTCAGCCGAAGGGTGGTACAAAAGTACGTCAGCAACCAATGCAACAAGCCGGAGGCACGAGGTAGTCGCTAATTATCAATCCGCTTAATATCCCGGTAAAAATTCTCATGTGGGCCGAAAGTCAGTAACTTCAAGCTGTCCGCATCGAGAATACGGTATGCCAGCAGGCACAACTGATTTGACAAGCGAAACTTGTAAACCCGTACACCGGCAAGGTCACCAACTTTGGCTTCCCCAATTTCAGGGTCGGCACCAACGGCACGTACCGCATCGTCGAGTTCAGTTTTCTGTGGACGATGAAGTTTCTTGGTCGCCTTCACAAACGAAGGCGTAACGAGGATTCGCCTCAACTGAACTCGTACTCGCCAATCACCTCTTCCTGATCAGCAATCAGGATGTCGCGAATCATGGCATAGGGAAGGTCAGGGTTTTCCTCGGCGATCTTACCGATTTGCGACCAGTACTCGATCTGCTTGGGTAGCGAACGATGTTGAATAATCGCGTAACGCTTGGCCTGATCGACCAAGCTATCTGAAAGCTTTACGTTCACTGACATGGCAATCTCCTTAATGAGGTTCCAGTTTAATCCATAACGCTCCATAAAGGAACCTCATGTCGGCTGAATAGTAGTTCTTGCCGCGCAGGATCAGGCGATCCGGTACACCGGGTCGCGTCCATGTTCCTTGACCGATGTGATTTCGAGCCCAAACTTCTTCTTGAAGGCTCCAACGATGGTTCCTCGGACGGTGTGTGACAACCATCCCGTTGCTTCGCAAATCTGTTCAATCGTTGCACCTTCGGGACGTTGCAACAAGGCAATGACTTGTGCCTGTTTACTGTCGGCGCGTGTGCGTGTTGATTTGATTTCCACGCGTGCTTTATCCTCGATCTCTTTGACGGCTGCCTCCATTTCAGGATCAGCGGCACTCTGTTGAGCTGCCTCGGCGTTGGCAATGATGGCATCAAGTTTGGCCAGCGAGATCGGAGCTGGACGATGCAGGCCGAGTGCGTCGTAACCTTCTGCGGCGACAAACTAGTCGTTGCCGAGCGGAGTAATGAGGGCGCGATTGAACAAGGCATCGATTACCTTTTTGCGTGCGCCACCGTTGATATTATTGGGAAACCAGTCGAGTTTGCCGCTGCTCTGTGGCCGCAGAATTAATAGACAGAATGAGTGAAACAAGTAGCATGGAGCCTGAAAAAGTAAGCCCTCAGACAGATTACAACGCGGTAACATCAGCCGCGCAGTGGGTGCTCAGTGATAAACTGACGCAGTGCTGCATTCACACGTGTCTGCCAACCCTTACCTGTCGCCTTAAAAATTTCCAGAGGAAAAATATTCTGCTATTCTTAGTTC
>CAIRBC010000511.1 GCA_903876685.1 uncultured Nitrosomonadales bacterium
CATTGATGAGATCAATGCGTCACCCGTAGCGTTCCGCTGGAAAAAGTTTGATCTAGGGATAGCTTGATTTGTAAATATTTTATTGAAACGAACTACTAGTTCCAGCTAAAGTGGCCGGCATCAAGAGATTAAATGCTGTTTAACCGTAACCGATCTACCAGACTATTTCTTATGAAATATGAAAATAGACATTGAACGTAGTTTGGGTTTTAGCCTGATCGAGTTGATGGCGGTATTGGCTATTCTCGCCATACTCGCAACGGCTGCCATGCCGATGTCCCAGATGGTTGCAAAGCGTTATAAGGAGCATGAGTTGCGCTATGAGTTGCATCAGTTACGAGATGCAATAGATGCTTACAAGCGAGCAGCCGATGAAGGACGTATTGCAAAAAAAATTGGGGAAACTGGCTATCCTGTCAAGCTTGAAGATCTGGTGAATGGCATGGAAGATCTTCGTGATCCGAATAAAGCTAAAATTTACTTTTTGCGCCGCATTCCTGTTGATCCGATGCTGCAACCAGCAGTGGCTTCAGCGGATAACTGGGGTAAACGCAGTTATGCCAGTCCACCGGATGATCCGCGCGAGGGCGATGATATATATGATGTTTATTCGCGCAGTGAGGATATTGGATTGAATGGGATACCTTACGGAAAATGGTGAGATTTTTAGGTTTTAAGGAATTTATATTGAATATTAATGGGTTACGGTGAGCGTAATTAGTATTTTCAAGGTTGAGAAACTTCAAGGTCTTTTATCAGGTGACTCCGGTTTTATATGAGTGGTTGCCAATGCCTGATGATTAGCTGCAAACTTTTTTTTCCGTTGTATTCGTTAACATTGAGACTATAGACGGCATTAATTTGCTCAGGCAAAGGGTCGTTACAGCCAAATAATATCGCTTCTACTGCATTACCCTGCAAACTTAAACGTAATTTGAGATGTTTTTCTCCGACCACGCGCTGATTTTGTACCATGAAGTGATTGGAAAATTGCGGGGCAGGGAAGCCCTGACCCCATACGGGTTCATCCAACAGTTGTGCCAGTTGCAGATTCATTTCAGCATATTCGAGCGCACCATCGGTTTCGATATGTTGCTGCAGGTCATTCTGATTGAGCAGTTCACCGGATACCTGTTCGAAGGCGGCCACAAAATCGCTGAAATCGGCTTCAAGTATGCTTAAACCCGCAGCGGCAGCGTGCCCGCCAAATTTTTTGATCAACAAGGGATGGCGTTTGCTGACCAGATCCAGTGCGTCTCGCAGGTGCAAGGCAGCGATGGAACGTCCAGAACCCTTTATTTCCGAGTTATTGCCACGGGCAAAAATGATCACCGGGCGATGGAATTTATCCTTGAGCCGTGAGGCCAGAATGCCGATAACGCCTTGATGCCAGGTTTCGTCATACAGCACCAGGCAGGTATCGTGTGCTCCGTGATGGATTTGCTCCAATGCGGCCATGGCGCTGTCCTGCATACCTGATTCGATATTGCGTCTTTCACGGTTAAGACCGTCCAGTCGGCTAGCGATTTGAGTGGCAGTATCATGATCCTTGGTCAGCAGGCAGTTGATGCCCAGACTCATGTCGTCCAGACGCCCGGCGGCATTCAGGCGTGGACCCACGGTGAATCCCAGATCCTGGCTTGAGGTTTTTTCAGGTTTTTTCCCGGCAGCCTGCAATAGCGCTAGAATACCAGGACAGCAGCGTCCGGCGCGGATGCGTAGCAATCCTTGCTGGACAAAAATCCGATTATTCTGATCCAGCTTTACCACATCTGCAACCGTGCCAAGGGCAACCAGATCAAGTAGATCGATCAGCTTGCGTGCTTTTTCTTCAGTCATCTGTCCTTTGGAGCGTAATTCAGCGCGCAATGCCAGCAGCACGTAGAACATGACCCCTACACCTGCCAGATGTTTGCTTGGAAAAGTGCAGCCAGGCTGGTTGGGATTGACAATGCAGGCAGCATCCGGTATGGTATCGCCAGGCAGGTGATGATCAGTGACGAAAACCTGCATGCCGAGCCGGTTGGCTTCATTTACACCTTCCACGCTGGCGATGCCGTTATCCACGGTCAGTAGAATGTCAGGTTGCTGCAAGGCGGCTAACCGGACGATTTCCGGTGTCAGGCCATAACCGTATTCAAAACGGTTCGGCACGATAAAGTCGATCCGTGCACCGAATCCACGCAGGCCGCGTACCGCCACTGCACAGGCGGTCGCGCCATCGGCATCGTAGTCTGCGATCACCAGAATCTTTTTCTTCGACTCGATTGCCTCCGATAACAGACCTGCCATTACACAGATGTTTTTCATACTGTCAAAGGGCTGCAGACTGGCCAGTGTTGTATCCAACTGGCGGCTGTCCGAGATTCCGCGGGCAGCAAAAATTCTGGCCAGTGCGGGTGCATAGCCTTTATCGCGTAGGTGTAATACCGCAGCATTGGGAATGTGGCGCGAGAGAATGTCTGGCATGGTCATTGTGGTAGGGGTACTATTTTTTGCACATAAATTGCTATGCTACCTCTTTTAACTGGTCTGCGCTCGGAATTGACATCAAGGGTAAAACTCGGAATTTGAAGGCTGCTTGTGTTAACTGGAGTTTAACAAGTATTAAATTTTAATTTATATAATCATAATATTGCAG
>CAIRBC010000512.1 GCA_903876685.1 uncultured Nitrosomonadales bacterium
CATCAGGGGTGGCAATTTGCCATGTCCGTTAGGTAAAACGTACCTTGGAAACACCCGTTCACCTGGGGAGGTTGATAGATGAAGGGCCTGATTTTTTACCGCTTGAGCGCGCTCGCCGGTCTGTTACTACTTTCAACGGTTTGCTTTTCCGCAGAAATTGGTTTAAGCCGTCAGGAAGTTGCCGGAGCCTCCCCCCCTGTAAGCGTTGCGGCAATCATTATCTCCGGTCAAATTCAAGCGGGTGATGCTAGCAAAGTCGAAGCGCTTGTGTCGCAAATTAATCAATATAGCGATCATCGCCAAATTCTGCGCCTGTTAATTCATTCTCCGGGTGGATTAATTGGTGAGGCTATGAAAATCGGCAAATTATTGCGCGCCAATGGCTTCGAGGTTTTTATTCCGCGTGAAACCCGTTGTATCAGCGCCTGCGTCCTGATACTGGCGGGTGGTGCTACGCGCACCATCCAGGGTCAGGTAGGTATTGATAACCCTCATTTTTTAAGAGCTGCCGGCCCGGGTGACAATGTGCCGGCATTACTAGCCGAATCAAAGCATATCATGCGCGAATATTACCGTTCCATGGGCGTGCTAGAAAACCTCTCGGACGCAACCTTTACCGTTCCACCTGGCGCGGTGCATTTTCTGGATCAGAATGAATTAACACAATATCATTTAACGGCTTCCGGCTCCCGGCAAAAACCAAACCCAGTGCTGCATTAGCATAAAATAATTCAACCACCCGAAAATCCATCAGCCATAATAATTTAAATATATAATTATATAGTGATTTTTTTAAACTATAACAGTTATCGAACTGCATGGAATGCATGTCTTTTATACAGGAAATGGCATAATTCAACCCTGTTTAACTTGGCTAAAATCTTAAGGGATGCTTAACACGGCTCATAAAGTTGACGTACATCAATGTTTTTTTATCGTATTAGTAGAAAATAAAGGTAGTTTTGATCTCTATCTCTTGCTGCTACTCCTGCGTGTTTAAGACATCACGTGCAGTTAGTAAATGCTCGTGTTGATGTCATTTCTAAAATTAAGTTGATTTAAATTTCATAAGCCGCTAACAATGAAGTGCCTTATGGCTTCATGAAAATATATGCGCTCTCAGACGCAGTTTTGGCATGATTTTTTCCAAAAAATGATGCCTGGTGGTAGATTTTTTATTGCTTCAGACTGTATTTGTAGCGGTTGGTTGGCAAATTTTACGATTCAAAAGGGGGATATAGTGGAAGCAACTCAAGCTACACCAGTAAAGTATGATATGGAGGTGGTTCGATGGTTCACCATCGCAGCAGCCATATACGCAGTAGTAGGTACGTTGATTGGTGTGTGGATCGCATCAGAATTAGCGTGGCCTTTTTTAAACTTTGACATACCAGAGCTCACCTTTGGACGCTTGCGTCCATTGCATACTAACGCGGTGATTTTTGCCTTCGGCGGCTGTGTGCTGATGGCAACCGGGTTTTACATGGTGCAACGCACCGGTGCGACCAGGCTATGGAGTAACAAACTGGCATGGTTTACCTTCTGGGGCTGGAATCTGATCATCGTACTGGCGGTCATTACACTTCCACTGGGTCTGACTGAAGGCAAGGAATATGCCGAACTGATCTGGCCGATCGATATACTGATCGCGGTAGTCTGGTTGTCGTTTGGTTTGAATCACATCATGACCGTTGCGATACGCAAGACTACACATATTTATGTGTCGAACTGGTTTACCATGGGCATGATCGTGATGATCACCTATCTGCATGTGGTGAACAGCCTGGCGATTCCGGTGAGTCTGACCAATTCCTATTCCATTTATTCAGGTGTACAGGATGCGATGATCCAATGGTGGTGGGGTCATAATGCGGTGGGTTTCTACCTGACCGGCGGCTTCCTCGGCATCATGTATTACTTCGTACCCAAACAAACAGGCAGACCGGTATTTTCCTATCGCCTTTCCGTGCTGCACTTCTGGGCATTGACCTTCGGCTATGTATGGCTGGGTGCGCACCATCTGCAATATACCGCCTTGCCTGACTGGACAGGTTCCCTCGGCGCTGCTGTTTCACTGGCGATGATCATCCCTTCCTGGGGCGGCGCGATGAACGGCATGATGACGATTTCCGGCGCATGGGACAAACTGCGTACCGACTACATACTGCGCTTCCTGGTTGTTTCGCTGGCTTTTTATGCGATGTCCACCTTCGAAGGCCCGGTGATGTCGATCAAGACGGTGAATGCCTTGTCTCACTACACTGATTGGACAATCGGTCACGTACACTCTGGCGCACTGGGCTGGATGGCGATGGTTTCTTATGGCGCTATCTACCACATGATCAAGAAATTATGGAATACCGAAATGTATTCCGACAGTCTGGTCAATGTGCACTTCTGGCTGGCCACCATCGGCACGGTAATTTATATCGTCGCGATGTGGGTATCTGGAATCATGCAAGGGTTGATGTGGCGCGATTATGACGAGTTTGGCACCTTGACCCATACTTTCGTTGAATCTGTATCCGAAATGCATCCCTACTATGCGATGCGTGCAATCGGCGGCATGGTTTTCAATCTGGGTACGTGGATAGCACTGTACAACATCGTCATGACGGTGCGTCAGCCTCGCGCTTCAGTCAACGCCGTTCCTGCAAAAGCATAAGGAGTGAACATGTCAGATCACGATAAAATTTATTCGACCAAATTACAGGACAATACCGAACGTAGTACCGTCCTGATGTTTGTCTTGACCGCACTGGCTCTTACTGTAGGCGGCCTGGTGGAAATTGTTCCGCTGTTTTACCTGCCCAATACCGGCATGAGCGGCGGGGACGGTACCTACAACGGGACCGCCCATAAGGACAAGAGCGGAAAAACCATTTCCATGGACAAGATCGTCTGGAATCCTGCTACTTCAGCGCATAAAACGCTGGATGACTGGCAACCCGGCGATGGGGTTCGTCCTTACAAGGCGCTAGAACTGGCTGGACGTGCAGTGTATATCCGCGAGGGTTGTTATTTGTGCCATTCACAGATGATCCGTCCGTTCCGCGACGAGAAAGACCGTTATGGCCATTACTCGATCGCCGAAGAGTCGATGTATGACCATACCTTTCAATGGGGCTCCAAGCGTACCGGACCCGATCTGGCGCGCGTAGGCGGGAAATATTCGGACGAGTGGCACATTCAACACTTGCGCCATCCGCGCGATATCGTGCCTGAATCGGTGATGCCTAACTATTTCTGGCTGGAAAACAAGCCGGTTAATGTTGCCGAAACCGTGCAAACGCTCAAGGTAATGACCATGATGCCTTTCAATCCGGTACCCAAGTCTATTTATACCGAAGCCTATATCAAGGATGCGCCTGCCCAGTTAACCGGCAAGAACGATCTGCAAGCATTGATCGCTTATTTGCAAGGTTTGGGTAATCACATCAAGTTTGAAGAGGGCGTGAATTACCGTGACTAATTTACTGGGTAGCCTCGGCATGAATGTTTCCAGCATGTCAGTGAATGACTGGATGGGGGTGTGTCTATCCCTGTTCGCTTTCTTTGGCATGGTGGCCACTTATGTCATGGTATTCCGCCCGACTAACAAGGACATGTTCGAGTCCCAGCGCGCAATGGCGCTGGATGACTCAGACCGTATCAGCATGGGAGAAAAATGATGAGTGAAATACGCGATGTAACGGGTGCGCCCACCACAGGGCATGTGTGGGATGATGATTTGGGGGACTTCATTAATCAACCCCCTCGATGGTGGATGCTGGGGTTGTTTGCCAGCGCTTTGTTTGTAGTGATTTATTGGGTCTACTATCCGTCTGTTCCGGTTAGTTCAGCAGGCAGTTATTACAAGGGTACTGCCGGTTGGACCGCCATCAAGGAAATGGAAGCCGATACCGGTGAAGTGGACGCAGTACGCGGCAAGTTTGAAGCCAAGCTCAAGGGTTTGACACCGGCCGCGATTCTGGCAGACAAGGAACTGACCGAGTATGTAAAACGTTCAGGCAAGGTGTTGTTCGGCGATAATTGTGCAGGCTGCCATGGTCAAAATGGTACTGGTACACGCACCAAGGACGGCTTGTTTGCACCAATCCTGAACGACGACGACTGGCTGTATGGTGGCAAGATAGACGATATCTATACCACCATCAAGGGCGGACGTCAGGGCATGATGCTGGCGCACAAGGATATGGTGAGTGCAGCAGAACTTGACACCCTGGCGAATGCGGTTGCTCAAGGCAAACCCACTTCGACGCCGTTGTTTGCCGAAAAGGGTTGCATAGCTTGTCATGGTGCTGATGGCAAGGGCATCCAGGCGATGGGTTCTGCAAACCTCACCGACAAAATCTGGCGTTTTGATAGTTCCGTCGAGGGCATCAAGCGCACGATTCAGTACGGTGTAAACTCGGGAGATCCAAAGACCCGTGTTGCGGTAATGCCCAATTTCGGTGAAGCTGGCAAGTTAAGCGATACTGAAATCAAGAAGCTGGCAGTGTATGTCTATAAGTTTGGCGGCGGACAAGCTGACGCACCGGCAGTACCGGCAGCTCCCGTCGTAGCAGCCGCTTCGGCACCTGCCGATGCAATGGCACCCGCTGCTGCCGCTCCAGAGCAGAAGGCAAAGTAGTTCAAGTAATAAATATCTTGAAGTAGCAACTTAGGGGGGCGCAATCGCGCCCCCTTTTTTGATTAAATGATATTTTAAATAAAAATGAAATAAAAGTTAATTTAGCTCTAAAGATTGGCTAAATCGATCCGATAACAACACTGGTAGCGTGGTAAACCGCCATGCTTTCAACTGTTTTTTTGGAGGGAATCATGAGCTCAATTAGTAATATTACTGGCTCGACTGTATCACAAACACCAGCTACAGGCAGATCTGCCCGGAAGGTGACGGGTGGCGATGCAGATGGCGATAATGATGGCACCAGTGGTGCTGGCAGATCCGGTAGAGCCGGTAAATCGAATTTCATGAATGCCATATTGCAGGCATTGGGTCAGAGTTTACCCGCCAGTTCGGCTACTACCAAAGTAAATGCAGCTCCGGCAGCCAGTAATTCATCATCAACACCGAATGCTACGCAAGACCAACAGTCTGCTTTGCACGCGTTTGTACAAAACCTGATGTCGGCATTGCACCAGGCTGCGGGCAGCAGTCCAGCAGCCGAGAACAATCAGGCTAATAGCAACACCACCACGGCCAACAGTACCACGACCTACAGTCCCCCCAGTTCCGGGGGAAGTCGCAATAGCTCCAACCTGGTGAACGGCATCCAAAATCTTTTGCAACAGCTTTCTGCGACTGGTCAGACTAATACGACGGGTAGTAATGCAACTCTGGATAAACTAAATGCCAGTTACCAGACGCTAGCCAATGCCCTTAACGCCTCCAGTCAATCGCCAGCTCCAGGTGGCGCGACTAGCGCAAATCTGAAGTCGTTCCTGAATAATCTGTTGCAGGATTTGAATGGTGGTCAGAGTATCTCAGGAGCTGTAGTTAACACTACCGCCTGAAACACTGTCTTTCTTGTGAACCAGATTTGTTAAATGAGGCTAGATATGACTATTCCTTCAGTTAAAGGATCACCTCCTACTGCCACAGGCGATGGGGCTACTGCGCTTGTCAAAGAGCCGCCTCCCCCATCTAGTCGGCCTATACAGAAAGCTACGGTAGAAAAGACAAATGCGCCCAATCCGACACCGGCGCAAACTGCGAAAGCAGCCACTCAGGTAAACAATTCCTTCACAAAAAGTGGTCAGAATCTGCAAGCGGTCATTGAACTGGACAAGGCCAGCGGCATCAACGTGGTTAAAATTCAGGATAAGAGCACTAACGAAGTGATTAGTCAGTTTCCGCCTAAGGCGATCGTGGCCATGGCGGAAGCAATTAACCAGTCACTGGATAAAAAGGGTCAAATGCTTGACGTAAATGCCTAATTAATAAATATACTCAAAATTCAGATTCTTAAAGTTGCTGATGATTATGCACGAGGAAGCCGACAGTTATCTTGGGCAGTTTATCCCGTTGCAATATCATTTTTCAATGCTTGAAGACAAAAACCGGATGACCAGCTTTAAAGCTGCCATTGATTACGTGGTCACTCCGGGTTGCAAGGTTTTAGATCTGGGTGGCGGTACCGGCATATTGTCATGGTTTGCTGCGGCAAAGGCTGACAAAGTCTGGTGCGTTGAGCTGAACCCGGATCTGGTTAGCACCTCCCGGCAATTATTAGCCAATAATTGCAATGGCCATAAAGTTGAAGTTATTCATGCCAATGCTTTTGACTATCTCCCTCCTGAACCGGTCGATGTGATGATTTGTGAAATGATCAATGTCGCCATGCTCAGAGAAAAGCAGGTCGAGATGGTCGAGTCTTTCAAAGATCGTTATCATAAACGTTTTGGTAACCAACAACCGTTGTTAATTCCTACTGCGGCAGTCATGGCAGTACAACCTTTACAACAAGACTTCAGTTTTGAGGGTTTTCATGCACCTATCTCGATGATTCAGGATTTATCCGGAAAACTGGAGGGCTGTATCGAACTGGCAGAACCTTCTGTCTACAGCATTCTTGACTTCACCCAACAGACTGATTGCAGGATAGCCTGGGATGGTTCCTTTAGAATTACGCAGACGGGTACGGTCAGTGCGCTGCGTTTTATCACCAAAAATATACTCGCCTTACTAGTGAATAAAAATTCGACCATCGACTGGTTGAATCGTTATATGGTGCTACCCTTAAACACGCCTGTAACCGTTCAGTCTGGAGATGTGCTCAAAGTGAGTCTGGCTTATCATGCCGGCGGTTCCATCCGCTCGTTGCAAAATTCGTTACACGCGGAAGTAGTCGATCATTCAAGTTAAAAACTATAATGCCCCCCCTTTGAAAAATGGGTTTTGTAGGGTGCGCTTGCGCACCAGATTTAACCTGGAATCCTCAGTTAAACTTGTCGTAGCTGCGAATAAATTTGCACCCACGGCAGGTAAATATCCTATTGATAAATTGGGATAAATTTCTCAACAGAGTTTTTTTAGGTTTAATGTCTCAAGTCAACTCAAATGGTGCGCAAGCGCACCCTACGGTAAGACTCATGGGCCTAGGAGATCTTCTACCCCCCTTTAACCTCGTTGATAATTGCGTAAAGTGTAAACCGAGAAATGAAGAATGCCTATGATGACACTCAATAATGGTCAGCCTTTAGTTGGTTGAGTATTATTAAGTGGAGTATAATATTCCTCTAATATTGCTGATATTTGTCATAATTGCTTGATCACGATTGCTATCCCATGCGCGGGTACAATTTGCGTTTTTTGTAGCAGCGAGCTTGCTCGCGAATTAATTTCGCCAGCAAACTGGCTCCTGCTAAATCGGTTTATTGATGATTTCTATAAAACCTCAATTTATGACCGCATGAGGTATACTTGTTATCAAGATTCAGCGAATGTCCTTTTTTGAATGAGTTGGAGTGTATTTGTGAGCGATGAAATTCGAACCACCGAAGTTAAAAATGTCACCGAAATTTATCAGGAATTTGAAACATGGCAGGTTAATACCGGAGGCAAGGCAATTCATGCCAAGCGGATGCCTGGTTTTTTCCGTACTGTAAAAAACTACACACAGACCATCCTGTATCTGCCCTTCTTCCTGTTTCCCTACCTGCGCTGGAACGGCAACCAGGCTATCCTGTTCGATATACAACATCGCCAGTTTCATTGTTTGAGCCTGACCGTTTTGCCGCAGGATATCTGGATGTTGTCTTTGTTATTGCTGGTGCTGGCGATGACGTTATTTGCGGCTACTTCGGTCGCCTCGCGGGTGTTCTGCGGTTATTTCTGTTTTCAAACGGCATGGACAGACTGGTTTACCTGGCTGGAATATAAAATAGAAGGAACGCCTCCCGCACGACGTAAACTTGATGCTGCGCCCTGGAGTGTCGCAAAATTCCAGAAGAAGCTGCTCAAACATCTGCTCTGGATGGCCATTTCATTGCTGACAGCGATCAGCTTCTCGATCTGGTTCGTCGATGCCTACGATTACTGGAAAGATTTGTTGCATTTCAATTTGCCACTGGTAGGCTGGGTTACGTTAATTTTTTTATTTTTTGCAACTTATCTACAAGCGGGCTTTTTACGCGAGCAGGCCTGTATGTGGCTTTGCCCCTATGCACGCATTCAGGGCGTGATGTCAGATTCACAGACCATACTGCCTGCCTATGATGTCAAGCGTGGCGAGCCGCGTGGAAAATTACAACACAGTCAACCTTTGAACAAGGATAAGGGTGATTGCATCGATTGCTATCAATGCATACAGGTATGCCCTACCGGCATCGATATACGCGATGGGCAACAATTGGGCTGTATTACCTGCGGCCTATGTCTGGATGCCTGTGATTCCATCATGGACAAGGTAGGCAAACCGCGCGGTTTGATACGCTATGCTTCTTTGGATGAACTCGAGGGCAAGCCCACATACCAGGTGATGAGGTTCCAGACAATCGCTCCGAGCAGCCCGGCAAAGATGACATCAATCGTGATGTACTCAACGTGCACCCATTTCGCCACGGCATTGGCGACGTGGACGCCAAAAAACCAGGCGGCCGC
>CAIRBC010000513.1 GCA_903876685.1 uncultured Nitrosomonadales bacterium
GCCAACCAAAGCAAAATAATTGCTCCGGCCATATGCAGCGGTAATATACTGGCTAATTCCATTAAATTTTTCAGCCTTGGCGAACCTTCAAACTGTATAGTTGCATAATTCTACACCATCTGCAGTGCGGACTTGAATTCAATTGATACCTGAAAATTACGCCTGTTCCTGCAAGCTTGTCGCACTACTGTTAGAATAGCTGAAAAATGCTAATCGTTGAATATTATCCCTGTACCCATCAGCCATAGAGGACAAACTATGCTACCCAGATTAATCGCAGGAGCAATGCTGCTTATGACTGTCTCCCTGGTACAGGCTGTGACGGACATTGAATTCTCGGGTTCCGGTTTTTATACCCTGGCCACCGGCAAGATGCTGGGAGGTACGCGCAGCAATGTGATGGACTACAACTGCCCTTGTTTTATCTCAGATTATGCACAAGCCGGGGTTTATGACGGTCGTCAAAATTTGCAATGGTCACCGGATTCCAAATTGGGCTTGCAGGCTAATGTTTCTTACCACAACCTTTCACTGGCGGCGCAAGTGGTAGCGCACGGTGCCAACGGCAGCGCTGACATCGAATGGCTTTATGGCAGCTATGCGCTAAATGACAAAATTACCCTGCAGGCCGGCCGCCAACGCCTGCCGATGTTCTATTATTCCGATGTTCAAGACATGGGTTTCATCCTGCCCTGGACGCACTTGCCACCGGGCCCCTACGGATGGGAAGCCGTGAATTACAACGGTCTCAATCTGAAATATCAGGATCGCTGGCTGGGCTGGCAATCCAGCATGGATTTACTGGTGGGTAGCGAATCCAACAAAGAAAGCGGCTATTACAAGGTTACGGGTTATGGCCGTCAAAGCCAGTCTAAAATTAAATGGTCGCATATACTAGGCGGTGATCTAAGTCTTTCCAAAGACTGGTTAGAAACCCGGTTGGTGTATGTACAATCCGACACGCAACAGGACTCGATCAGCAATGGCTGGGATTTTGATCCGACCAGTCCGACATACCAGACTTATGCTATTCCACCGGGCTCGATCAATCCTGCTGCCAAACAGCAAATTTTCGGCTTGACGGTTAATGTCGATTTTCAGGATTGGCTGCTGCGCACCGAGTTCAATCAGATCAACCACCCCGGTCTGGGCTTCACCGATCATGCTGAACTGGTCGCTATCGGCTACCGCCTCGACAAATGGAAACCCATGCTTACCTGGTCGGAATATCGTGGCACCCCCGTCAGCAGCGGTCTGCTGCCTGGCGCATTCCCCTTCCCGACTACCGAGCAGCAGACCATCACGCTCACTTTGCGCTATGACTTGACCAATACCAGCGCGCTGAAGGTTCAATATGACAGCCAGACCGACCATAGCGATCCCGCCTACCGGGATTATGGCTATTACCTGGGCAGCTCGCGTTTGCTGACTTTTGCTTATGACAAGGTGTTTTGATCATGATACGCCTCTATCTAATTTTGCTTTTCTTATGCTTCCTCAGCGAAACGGCTGTCAGCGCTGAGGATATTGTGGTGGTGGTCAACCCCAAAAATACTGTTTCCAGTTTAACTCGCGATGAAGTAATTGATATTTTCATGGGGCGCAACCGGCAATTATCTTCTGGAATCGTCGCCCTGCCACTGGATCTGCCCGGCACCTCTGCCGAGCGCGAGGCCTTTTATCTGCGTCTTACCGGCAAAAGCATGAGCGAAATTAATGCCTATTGGGCCAGACTGGTTTTTACAGGGCGCGCATCCACCCCCACCTTAGTCAACAGTCAGGAAGAAGCGCTGCACAAAGTCACCGAAAATCGAAATGCAGTGGCCTATTTAAAACGCAGCAAGGCCAGCCCTCAAGCCAAAGTCGTCTTTGAGCTTAACGATAAATGATCAATCCATTTCGCAAAGGGATTCTGTTTGGCACTGTCGTCAGTTCCATGCTGGCGGTATTTGTCATTGTGATCATTTTTGTGCTGATCACCGCCTATGTCATTGCGGCTGATACCCAGAAAAGTTTTGCGCGCCATCTGGATGAATTGCTGGATACCGTTGAAAGCACCGCCAGTGTCGCCTGCTTTGTCGATGACAAACAACTGGCCAAAGAACTGGTTGCAGGTCTGTTAAAAAACAACGGAGTAGCCGGGGTGATCGTGAGATCCTCCAGCAAACAGGAATTAGCACGTGGAACCGCGACCGGACTGAAGAGCAGCGACACCGGTGCCAGAGCACATCCCGCATCCAGATCGATCAAATCTCCTTTTGACAAGGACAAACTGGTCGGCGAAATCATCATTGAACCGGATATTGATGGCATCAACGCTCAAGTCTGGGACAAGGTTATTTTGACTGTCTCCATGCTGGCCTTGCAGCTCATTTTTGTAGCCGGAACCGTCGCACTGATCCTGTTTTATGCGGTAGTGAGGCCGATCAGTAACTTGTCGAATAACCTGCATAGCATTAACCCGGAGGCGGGTGAAAAATTGCCACTACCACAGGGTCATGAGGGTAACGAGATTTCCTTGCTTACCGAAGATATTAACAAACTGGCTGAAACACTGGTCAACGCGTTGACCGTCGCAGAGGGTGCTAATGTCGCCAAATCGGAATTCCTGGCGAATATGTCTCACGAGATTCGCACACCGATGAATGCCATTCTGGGCATGGCAGAAATATTGTCTGAAACAGATCTCAGCGTTGAACAGCGCAAATATGTCGCCATTTTCCAGAATGCCGGGAACAACCTGCTCGAACTGATTAACGACATACTCGATATGTCCAAGGTCGAAGCCGGTCAACTTGAGCTGGACAAATCCGATTTTTCGATCGAAAAAACCCTCAATGACCTGCTGGATCTGCATGCCATGCGTACCTTTGAAAAGGGTTTGGAACTGGTATTGGATATCCGCCCCGGCGTACCCGAATACGTTCATGGCGATTCGCGCAGACTCAAACAATGTTTGACGAATCTGGTCGGCAATGCGGTGAAATTTTCTCAGGAAGGATGCATTGTTATTTGTGTGAGTCCGGCTGAAACTGACCTGCTGCAATTTTCGGTAACCGATAATGGCATTGGCATTCCTCCAGAAAAGCAGCAGGCCGTCTTCGAAGCCTTCTCTCAGGCGGATAGCAGTATCACCCGCAGGTTCGGCGGTACCGGACTGGGGCTTACCATCACCCGTCGACTGGTGTCGCTGATGGAAGGTAAAATTTGGTTGGAAAGCGAAGTTGGCAAAGGCTCCACTTTCTTTTTTACCGCAAACTTGCCACAGGCCGCGAAACCTCTTTCTGCCGATATTGCGATTGACTTGCACAACCTCAAGGTGCTGGTCGTCGATGATTACCATATCAATCGCATCATTGTCAGGCAATATCTGCAACCGCTAGGCGCGCTGGTCTGCGAAGCAGATTCTGCCAAACAGGCGCTATCACTCATCGAACAATCACCTCCTTTTGACCTGGCGATCGTGGATTGTCAGATGCCTGAGATGGACGGCATTGCACTTAGCGCAAAGCTCCGCGCAAATCCGGACTCGAAAAACCTCAGAATCCTCATACTTTCTTCGGCAGATACCACGGAACAGCGTCAACGCGCGGCAGGAATGCAGTTGACTTTCCTGCTCAAACCGATCAAGCGACAAGAACTTATCCAGAACATCGTTCACGAATTGCAACCTGTAACCACGCCTCTCACCGCTACCCGTTCCGCTTTGCCCGAGTCGACTGAGCAGCTGCGCATCCTGCTGGCCGAAGATAATCCTGATAATGCGCTGTTAATTCAGGTTTATCTCAAGCGTACCGCCTACCAGCTCGATTTTGCGGAAAATGGTCTGATCGTTTTGGAAAAATTCCGCAGCCGACGGTACGATGTAATATTAATGGACGTACAAATGCCTGAAATGGACGGCTACGAGGCCACTACGGAAATACGCCGTATCGAACAGACCGAGGGACGCTCACCGACCACCATCATCGCGTTGACTGCACATGCACTCAAAGAAGACGAACAACGCAGTCTGGATGCAGGCTGCAATGGCCATATGACCAAGCCGATCGAGAAGAAACTGCTGTTATCGGTTTTGCATTCCATTCACCAATCCACCAGTATAAAAATTGATCAGGATATAACAGCATGACTGCTGAAGCTTCAGGTGGCTTCTGTCCTGTAGGTGCCGATTCCTTGCTGGGTATCAGTCGTCAACAGACCAATCCGGCTCGCTGGAACGGTGCTGATTGGGATGAATTTTCTGCGGCGCTGCACGCTGGCGGTGTCGAGTTACGTCAGAATATTGCCGCACGCGGTGCCTTTGCCACTGATGCAGGCGGCACCGCCTATGGTTTGCCGCATGGCGTGGTGCTTGCCCGTAGCAGCACACAAGTAGCCAGCCTGCTCAGAACCGCACAACGCTATCGAGTGCCGGTCACGGTGCGCGGCGGCGGGTTGACCACAGAAGGCGAGTCTGTCGCCTATGGCGGTGTGCTGCTGGACATGACTGGCATGAGCCGCGTGCTGCGGGTCGATCCCGTGGCGCTGACCGTGCGTACCGAAGGCGGGATTTTCTGGCACTCGCTGGCGGAGGAATTGCGTCGCCACGATATGGATTACCTTTCCGCACCCCTCAACCTGACTTCTTCGGTCGGTGGCACGCTGGGGGTAGGCGGGATCGATGTCAATTCCGCACGACTGGGTTGCAGCGCGGATCAGGCGCTAGCTTTACAGGTAGTGACTCCCACCGGGGAAATTGTTGAATGTTCGGATTCGCAAAATTCTGCGTTATTTCAACGCGTCATTTTGGGTTACGGACAATTTGGCGTGATTACCGAGGCTACGCTCAAAATACGTCGCTACACCCCGCTGCGCATGCATTATTTTTACTATGACTCGCTACGCAGCGCCGTGCTGGATATGCAAATGCTCGACCGGCATGACGCCAGTGATTATTCCGGCATACTCACCATGATGGATTGTGCGGTAAACCTGCTGGTCGCCTTTGATAGCGATCAACGCGAGGCAGCCTTTTTTGCCGACTGGCAACCAAAATTGCGAGGCCATGGCGAGGCTGCCTTTGCGCTGTGTATGCTGCGCCACTATGCCTTGCGTCCGTGGAAACTGGCCGAAGCGTGGTTCCTGTTCCAGCGCAAGCGACAGCTATTTCCCGAATTTCGCCGTTCAGAATATCTGCGCTCCGGCCTGATGCATGACCGCACTGTGGTATTTTCCCGTGCGGTATGGAAATTCTGGGGCAGCAAGCAGATGGTGATTCCAGACCTGGCGACTTCGGTAGATAAATTTGTCACCGCGGTAGAAAGAGGTAATGCGGTGTGCCGCAAATATTTCCCTCATTACACGCTCTATTGTGTCGGTATCAAGCTGAACCCTGCGCACCAGGCGCATTATGAAATGTCCTGTATTCCACCAGATGCCGAAGGCTGGGCCTATGGCTGCGAATTTGAACCAATGATGGAAAACCAGGTTTACAGCCGTGATTATTTGCAATCCTTCAAGAACGAGATCTATGACATCGGTGTTGAACTGGGAGGCAGTTATTACCGTTTTGGCGGCATGATGAAAGGCTATATCCGGCGCGTATTCGGCGATGCCGTAGTCAATCGTCATCTGCAAATGAAACAGCAGGCGGATCCCGGAATGATTTTGAACCGTGAGGTGATTTTCTAATGTCAGCCCTGCACCCTACGCACGGAAAATACAGCGACTGCAGCGGTTGCAGTCTATGCCTGCTGGTATGCCCGGTTTGGCGGGAACACCGAGATCTTTGCCTGACTCCGCACGGCCATGCCAAAGCGCTGCAACAAGGCATCATTACCGAAGAAATGGCCACTAATACCTTGAGTTGCAGCCTGTGCATGGCCTGTCTGCCGGTTTGTCCGGAAAACCTGGACATCGTCGAGATGATTCTAAATCTGCGCCGTCAATTGAAGGTACCCGACGGGCAACGCGAACGTCTGCTCAGCATGAACAGCACCCCGACGACGTTGCCACTAACCTCCTGCTCTACGCTGCTGCTGCCTGATCTCGCCTTACAAGCAGCCCCCCGGATTCTGTCGCGCACCCTCGACTTATTACAAATAAGACAGGCTGCGGATGACGGTGCCGATATTGCTTTGGCGCTTGAGTCCGCTACCACCATTCCGGAGTTGCGCCTGCAGCAATTTCTAGCACCGCTGCGGTCATTGAAAAAAATAATCGTGGCGGAAGGTCTGCTGTTACGCCAACTGAGGCGCTGGTTACCCGCCACCAAGATTATCGGCCTGGGCGAAGCGCTCAGCAGCCAGGAAAATGTCCGCCGCAACTTGCGCGCAAACGATCTTTATGTGATCGAGCCTCGCGCCTATCACGCCGACTACTCGCGACTGGTGAAGTATTACGACCGTTTGCGGACTATTCATCATTGTGCCTTTAACCTGGATCTGCAACGCATCGCCATCCCGGCCACCGTCCGCAATCTGCAACAAAGACTAGGGCTGGCAGAACCTGATGACGCGGCACAGACTCGCTGGGTGTTACAGGGACGGCAGATCGATCGTATCGTGGTAGAGAACCTGGAAGATCGCGCCGCCTTTGCCGCCGTTTGCGATATCCCGGTGCTACACCTGGCAGAACTAGCGACCTGAAATGACGCGCTCGCGCACCAGCAAATATTCCTTAAATATTGACAAAGGATTCA
>CAIRBC010000514.1 GCA_903876685.1 uncultured Nitrosomonadales bacterium
GCGTATTGGAAGTCAAAGGCAACTTCACGCAGATCAATACCAGCAGCAACAGTGGTTACACCAACTTCCATACATCGGGCACGCACAAGGTGCTGCTATCTGGGGCTGCGATGCAGACAGTAAGCTTTGCCACTCCAAGCGTCGCCAATTCTCAGTTCAACGTCCTGGAGATCACCAATTCATCGAGCACAGGTGTGGTACTGGCTACACCGGTGATCGTCACGACGCAACTCCTTGCGACGACAACGCCGATAGGCAATATATACAATTTGCAGTTAACGTATCAATCTAACCCTGGCGCACCGGCAATAGGCATTGCAACAGGGGGCAACGCCCAGGCTGCGGTGAGCTTTACAGCTCCCACCAATAATGGGGGTAGCGCTATCACCGGCTACACTGTCACCTCCAATCCGGCAGGTGGCATGGACAGCAATGCTGGAAGCACAGCATTGACTCACACCATAACAGGGGTGATCAACGGAACGAGTTACACCTTTACTGTCCACGCGACGAATGCGACGGGCAATAGTGTGGAATCCGGGGCATCGAATTCAGTGATACCGAACAAGGCAAGCCAGAGTATCAGTGCGATTAGCATTACGCCCACAACGCTTGTTGTAAACGGTACAACAACGGCTAGCGCCACGGGAGGAGCATCGGGCAACGCTGTCACTTTCACCAGCACAACGACTGGCGTTTGCACGGTCTCTGGCACAAATGGCAGCACTATAACCGGCAAAGCAGCTGGCATCTGCACTCTTGCTGCTGATCAGGTAGGTAATGACAACTTCAATGCGGCTACAACAGTGAAACAAAGCATCACCATCGGTAAGGCTACCACCTCGGTTACATGGGGAACACCTGCACCCATCACCTATGGCATCGCCTTGAGTGCAACACAGTTAAATGCAACGAACGGTGGAATTTCAGGCACCTTTGCTTACACGCCCGCACTTGGAATGATACTCAATGCTGGCACACAAATGTTATCAGTGACCTTCACCCCGACTGACACGACAAACTATAACTCGTCGACGGGAACAGTCAATCTTACGGTGAACAAGGCAACTCTGGTGATTACCGCCAACAATGTCACCCGTGCCTATGGAGCAGCCAATCCGGCAACGCCCGGCTTCACTGCACCGTTGCTGGTAACTGGCGACATTATCTCTGGTGTAACCTACAGCTATGCGGCAGGTGCAGTACCGAGTGCGGCAGTCGAAACCAATTACTCCATAACGCCAAGTGCTGCGGTGTTCAGTTCAGGCAATGCGTCAAATTACATCATCAGCTATGTCGCAGGCACGTTGAGCATTACAGGCGCAGCCAGTTTCACCGTTTCTGCAACTGCAGGGGAAAATGGCAGCATTGCGCCAGCCTCACAAATCGTGGTATCGGGTAATACCGCAAGCCTTACTGTCACACCCAATAGTGGATACACGGCGGTTGTTTCAGGTTGCGGCGGCACTCTAAACGGCGGAATTTACACGACGGGTACAATTGTAGCAGACTGCCCGGTCAGTGCGACCTTTACCGCAATTTTAAATGCGAATCAATGGAGCCTGATACCTGGCTGGAATCTGATTGGCAACAGCGTCGAAGCGGCGCTGGATGTGACTACGACCTTCAATGATGTCAACAAAGTCATTACTGTCTGGAAATGGATAGTAGCAAACGGCAAGTGGGCTTTCTATACACCGTCCATGAATTCCACCGACCTTGGTAGTTACGCCACAAGCAAAGGATATGGCGTGCTGAGCTTGGTCAACGGGGGTGAAGGTTTTTGGGTAAACGCCAAGGCTACATTCACGGTTCCCATGTCAAACGGTGTCGGGGTGCAATCGGCGAGCTTTGCACCGGCCACAGTCACCCCGGTTACCTCGGGTGGCTCGCACGCATTGCCACATGGCTGGAGCCTGATTGCGACGGGTGATGTCCCAACTCCGTCAAGTTTCGATGCTTCTATCGCCACTGTGCTCTCGGTACAGCCCTCTGCAGGAACCAGCAACGTATATGAAAACCTTACTACCCTTTGGGCTTGGGATGCTGTGCATTCGAACTGGTACTTCTGGGCACCGAGTTTAGTCAACAGCGGAGGACTTTCGGGCTATATCGCGAACAAGAATTACCTCGACTTCTCGGCCATGCAAAATGGCGTACTGTCGCCTGCGACGGGGTTCTGGGTGAACATGCCGCCTTAATGCGATATGGGGGAAAGTTGATGCAGTGCTTAAAGGCTGACATTCCCTTCCCCTACCAATTCCACAATAAAACCGTTTATCCGAGTCAGCACCTAATATTCAATAAGAAATCATGACGCTGAATATAACTTATTTTAACACTATCCGAAATTGTGATTTCGAAATCCTTGGTTCATATTATGCCCCACAAAAAGCAACACGGAATTTAATTTTTTTTCATATTTTCACAACTTACGGCTTTTATTTACACAACTTAAGGCGTTCTTTATTTTGACTGCCGTTGCTGCTTAAATATGTGGTATATGCAGCATTTTATGGTCAAGGATCGCGGCATCGCAATTAAGCGTTGTAAACCATAACCCGCCGCTGAACCGGAGCGCGCAACAGCGTGACTTGCCTACGGGCAATTGTCATCAGCGCGCCCGGTTAGCTTTACGTTGGGTCTTTGCCATATGAAAAATTTTATTTTTGGATTTACCATTGCGATCATTCTAATTTTAGCAATCATGATTCCAATTTTTTGGCCTCCAGAGCTTTCACTTGTTTTTAATAACTTATTTTGGATTGCAATTGCTGAATTTATTACCTGTGCAGCACTTATTTGGTATCTCTTCAAATATCATGGAAGTATTTCGAGAGGATTGCATCTCTATTTTGGAATAATGCTCATATTCTCTTCCGCAATAATGTTCTCTGGGTCCGATCAGGTCACAGCAAATGCTTTGTTATTGAAAAATGCACATAATTTGTCATGGCCGTTGTTGTTTGTACTACTAGATCCATTTATTAGTTTGACAAAAAACATAGTATCTTTTGGCTTTGCCGCAATAGGAGCTAACTTGGCTGCAAGTGCTATACTGAATCACACGATTAAACTTCGAACATAAAGTTCTTATGAAACTTGAAACACAAGTAACTGGAAATATCGGCATGTACTACGCATGCTACAAACTATCTTGTATGGGCTGGAACGTAATGCCTACCGCACGAAACGCTAGGGGCATAGACATTATTGCGTATAATAAATCAGGCACAGAGTTTATTGGAGTACAAGTTAAGGCTTTAACAAAAAGAAACCCCGTTCCTCTCGGTAACTCTCTTGAAAAAATCATGGGTGATTTTTGGCTAATTATTAACAATGTCTCAAAAGAGCCGAATGTATTTGTTATGTATCCAGATGAGATTAAAAATCTTGCTCATATGAGCGAAAAAAATGATGTTATTTCTTATTGGCTTCAACCAAATATGTATGACACTGTCGAATTCAAAAATGCTTGGCATCGTATCGGGCACGGACATGAACAGACCTAACCCGCCATTGAAGCGGAGCGCGCAACAGCAGGCTTCTTCGAGCATAGGCCACTTTCGCGCCCGCTTAATTCTACGTTAGGCCTTACCGGTATCTCTTTATTAAATGAAGATTTTTTGAAACAAGGAAAATCGTGTTTTTGAATTATGAGTTCGTTTTATCATCAAAAACC
>CAIRBC010000515.1 GCA_903876685.1 uncultured Nitrosomonadales bacterium
CCCTTCGGGGGAGGGAGCGGTTTGGCTTGGTGCGCTTACTCCAAAATGGTGCGCAAGCGCACCCTACGGCAAGGTTCATAGGGCACAATTCGGTCGGGGAATTTGCGACAGGGGTCTCTCCCGCAAGCGGGCGAGGGAGCGAACGAATCGCTACGCGTGTTTCACGTTAAAGTCAATTTTCTGCTAACCATTCCACAAGTAATTGGTTAGCCTTCGATATTCGCCACTTTAAAATGCCATAGTCGATATTCAGAAGGAAAGGAGGAGTGGCATGAATTTTACTCAACAGGAGCCTAGACGGCATCTGGCGGGTCTTGCTACCGTCATATTTTTACATATCATCGCGATATATGCCCTGAGCAATGGTCTGGCGCGAAAAGTGGTTGATGTCCTTAAAAAACCACTTGAAATTAATATTATCGAGGAAATTAAAAGTCTACCTCCTCCACCACCGGAAAAGGTATTGCCGCCACCTCGCCAGGTAGTAGAGCCACCGCCGGCCTATGTGCCACCGCCCGAAGTGCAGGTTCAGACAGAAGTTGAGGCAGCTCCTGTTATCTCGGTCACCACCTCAGCGCCACCTCCGCCGGTAGTGGTCGTGCCCGTTGCCCCGGTACGCCCGGCGGTGGTCAGCGTCAGCGTCGCCTGCCCGAACTACCGAGAAATAATCGGTCGCGTTCAAACCCCGCCGCAAGCCATCAGGATGGGCTTGAGCGGTGAAGTGCTAGTCGAGTTCACTGTCAGCGCGCTTGGTGCGGTCAGCGATATTGTGGTCGCTAAATCAACCAGTCATCTGTTTAATTCGGTCGCCCTGGATGCAGTTGCAAAATTCCAATGTATCGGTCAGGGACAGAATGTGCGCGTCAGGCTGCCGATTGGCTTCGAGTTGTTGCATTAATTTTCGAATATTAATGTTGGGCAACGCAAAGAAGCTGCCCAAGCTACGCTATTTCATCCAGACATGGGTTAATCAGCTCCAGCATCTGGTGCATCTGGAGCACAATATCCTGAAGCTGCTGTTTGGTTTCGCCGTCTTTGCTATCTGTCTCGAACATCCGGCATAGCAAGGAAATTCTACTGGTGCCAACCATTGTCGAGGCACCTCTTAGGTGATGTCCTAACCAGCCCCGGGCGGCCAGCTCGTAAGCGTCAAACTGGCAAAAACCATCTACAACGTCATGAAAATATCCCTTGTTGACTGCGCCTGCGTTAAACATCAACCTCCGTTAAAGCCGGGCAGGTATTCTATTCCGGTGCGACGAACCAGTTCTGCATAGCTGATTGGTTTGCCGATACTGGCATCGTCCCGATTATCCAGCCAATGAGCCCAGGCACGGTTGGTAGTAGGGTCATACACCAGTTTGTACAAATGTTTAGGCACCCATACCCGGTCTGCGCCAATGGTGTCGGGCGTTTCAGTAAACACGGTTCCGGTAATCACATAGACATCGCCGGCGGCGCGCAGTATGTATTTTCGGGTGGCTTTCTCGATGTTAGCCCAGGCATGGCGATTGTTATTCGGCGCTTGTGGAACCATGTTTGCCAGTGAAAAACTTTGCGCCATGGATTCATCGGTTGCCATGTCACCGGCGGGTGCCATGTGACCCCGGTCAAAACCAGAGCCTTTGTAGTCCTCCAGTTCGGCACGTTCGGCGCGTGGCAGCCGTGCATCGACAAAAAAATGGTTACTGCGAGGATTCTTTTTTGCCTCGCGCAGCAGCTGCTTGTTGAGCTTTTCGGCGGCATAGACCGGCGTTCGACTCTTTCCCGAATACAATACTGCAAAGGCACTGAAGCATAAGGCGCGCGGATTCAACCCTTGCTGTTGGCGGATTACCGGAGGCGTACCATTGGCGAATACTAATCGACATTCTTCAAAATCGGCAGAAGCGGAGCTTGCAATCAGCAGCGAAATAACAGCAATAACGAAGTTAATAATTATCCACTCCCTTGGTGTAAAATTGACACGCGGACACAATACACCGAATTTCATATCGTTTGCATATTTAAATTCATCTGGAGCCAAGCATGCCTGGAAATTTACTCGTAATCAGCGCACCTTCCGGTGCTGGAAAAACCAGCCTGGTACATGCCTTGCTCAACATCAATCCGCAGATTGACCTGTCGATTTCCTACACCACGCGTAATCCGAGGCCGGGTGAAATCGACGGCAAAGCATACAATTTTATTACTCGTGAAATCTTTATGGAAATGATGGGGCGCGGCGAATTTCTGGAATGTGCCGAAGTCTATGGGAATTTCTATGGTACTTCACAATCCTGGATCACTCAACAAAATGCCAGGGGGCGCGATATATTGCTGGAAATAGACTGGCAGGGCGCAGCCCAGGTGCGCAGACTATTCCCCAATTGCGTCAGCATATTCATCTTGCCGCCGTCACTGGCGGCGCTGGAACAACGCCTGGTCGGACGGGGCAAGGACAATGCCGAAGTGATTGCCAGGCGCATGGCGGCAGTAAGGGAGGATGTCGCGCATGTGGCAGAATTCGATTATGTTATTATCAACGACAACCTGAATGAAGCGTTGCGCGAACTCAATGCCGTGGTAATGTCTGCCAGGCTTAAAAGCACACTGCAATTAGCAACTTATCAGGATTTAATTAACCAGTTACAAAACCCGGAGTAATTATATGGCACGCATTACCGTCGAAGAATGTCTCAGTTTTATCCCCAATCGCTTTGAATTGACCCTGGCGGCTGCTTATCGCGCACGCCAACTGGCCAATGGTGCAAATCATCTGGTCGCCGAGAGCAATGACAAACCCACCGTGGTCGCGCTGCGCGAGATCAGTGAGGGCAAGGTGGGCAAAGAAATCCTGAATCGCAGTCAGACATAATAGCTTTGCATGGCCGATTCAGCGCTACTCATCCGGGAAGTCTCCGCCTACCTTAAACCGGCGGATGTTGAACACGTCCGTGAGGCGCTGGAATTCAGCAAGGCTGCGCATGCCGGACAGATACGTCAGTCCGGAGATCCCTTTGTTTCACACCCGATTGCCGTTGCGAGGATACTCACCAACCTGCATCTTGATGTGCAGGCAATAGTCGCGGCAGTGTTGCACGATGTGGTGGAAGACACCCCGATCACTGCCGATGAAATCGCTGCAAAGTTTGGTGAACCGGTGGGTGAACTGGTCGATGGCTTGAGCAAGCTGGACAGATTACAATTTGAAACCCGCGAGGATGCGCAGGCAGAAAATTTTCGCAAAATGCTGCTGGCAATGGCGCGCGACGTGCGGGTTATTCTGATCAAACTGGCCGATCGCCTGCATAATATGCGCACACTGGCTTCCATGTCGCCTGATAAATGTGAGCGGATTGCCCGGGAGACCATGGAAATCTATGCGCCTATCGCCAATCGGCTGGGTCTTAACGATATTTACCGCGAATTACAGGATTTAAGCTTCAAATTTTTGCACCCTAATCGCTATGCGGTGCTGGTCAAGGCCGTCAAGGCTGCCCGTGGCAACCGCCGTGAAGTGCTGGGAAAGATGCTGGATACCATTCGGCAAAGACTGGCAGAATATAAAATTGAAGCGGATGTGTCTGGCAGGGAAAAAAATATCTACAGCATCTACAAAAAAATGCAGAGCAAGTCGCTGCCTTTTGCCGATGTACTGGATATTTACGGGTTCAGGGTGCTGGTTAACGATTTCGTTTCCTGCTATGTTGCACTAGGCACACTGCATGGTCTTTACAAGCCGATAGCCGGTAAATTCAAGGATTACATCGCCATCCCAAAAGTGAATGGTTACCAGTCGCTACATTCTACGCTGTGCGGACCGTTTGGCATGCCCATCGAAATTCAAATACGCACCCATGAAATGCATAGAATTGCTGATGCCGGCGTCGCTTCACACTGGCTTTACAAGAGCGGACATAATTCGATCAAGGCGCTGCATTCCAAGACTCATCAATGGCTGAAGGATTTGCTGGAAAGTCTGAGCCAGAGTACCGATTCCACGGAATTTCTGGAGCATCTCAAGGTGGATCTGTTCCCGGACGAAGTGTATGTTTTCACTCCCAAGGGTAAAATACTGTCTCTACCGCGCGGCTCGACTGCGGTGGACTTTGCCTATAACGTACATACCGATATCGGTAATCATTGCATCTCTGTTAATGTCAATAACGAGCCTGCACCGCTGAATACCGAGCTACGCAACGGCGATCGCGTGGAAATTATTACCGCACCACACGGCAAGCCGAATCTGGACTGGCTGAGTTATGTAACGACCAGCAAGGCACGCAGCCACATTCGCCACTTTCTCAAAGCCATGCAAACCGGTGAATCAGCGCAATTTGGCGAACGCATGCTGAATCAGGCATTGCATACTTTGGGAATACCGCCAGAAGACATCACTGAAGCACACTGGATCAGGTTCCTCAGGGATACCGGAGCAAAATCCAGGCTGGATGTGCTGGCAGACATCGGACTGGGTCGTCGCTTCAATATGGTAGTGGCACGCAAATTGGCTTGCATAGGCGAAGCCTTGCCCAATGAAACCGATTATAGTTCAGCGCTGACCATACAAGGTACAGAAGGCATGGCAGTGCAGTTTGCCAAGTGTTGCCGGCCGATTCCAGGAGACCCGATCATCGGCGCGCTAAAAAGCGGGCATAACCTGATGGTACATACCCGCGACTGTCCAAGTTTGCACAAAGGGCGTAGCAGTGGCGAACAATGGCTGGATGTCGTGTGGAGCAAAGATATACAGCGACCCTTCGATGTCGGCATCAAACTGGTGGTGGCCAACCGGCGCGGCGTGCTGGCAAAAGTCGCCTCAGCAATTGCCGAAGAAGAATCAGATATCGAAAATGTCAACTTTTCCAACGAAGGGGAATACACCGCCTTATTGTTCACGTTGCAAGTAAGCAATAGACTGCAACTCGCCAATATCATGCGTAGCCTGCGAAAAATGCCCGAGGTGATCAAGATAATTCGTTAAGTTAAAAGTAAATTTTATTACAGTAGGCCGTTTAATTAACTGTGGGGGTGAGCAGTGAACCTGATGTTCTGGAAGAAAGACACCCTGGCGAAAAATGCCGGCAAGGAACCTGCAGAAACGACCGAAGTTCCGGAGACTGGACTGGTAATCCGCATCAGATTGTGGGTTAGCACCGTTAGTCAACGATTCAGAAAAAATCCGGCTATCGGTGCAACAGAGGAGGCGCCTGGCCGTTCAGAAAGCAAAGCTATTACCATGGAAGATGAGACACCATCCCCTACAGAAGCACCCGCAGGACTTTTATTACGGCTTAAAAGCTGGTTTTCCGGACTTTTTTTAAAAGCTGGAGCAGCCAAACAGGCTAGCTCCGAAAAACCCGCACGCTCCAAAAAATGGTTATACATAGGCGGCGGCGCTGCTATTGTGTTGGCAGGGGGCGGCTTTGCGCTCTGGCAATTTTTTCAGCAGCCGCAAAGTCATACTGGCACCCGGCATGAAACTGAAGCCACCGCCGCAGCGCATCCGGGCTCTGAAACGCAGTCAGGAGTAGTGGCAGCAAAGCCTGAGTCAGAGGCAAAGCCTGAGATAAAGGGTGAGGCAAAGGCAGAGTCAAACCCGGAAGTAAAAGCAGAGGCAAAACTGGAACATGCCCCGGAGAAGCCGCTCGTCGAAGCCGTTACGCCCAAAACAGAACCGGTAGCGGATCCGTATAAAGTCGAAATGGAATTGCTCAAGGTTAATGAACAGATTAAAAACACCGAAATTGAGATGTTAAAAAAAGAGAAAGCCGATTTGCAGGCTAAATTAGAGGCGCTGAAAAAATCACCGCCGCCTGCCACTGTCACTTCCAATGCCAAGGCGCCTGCCAATGTCACTTCCGATGCCAATGCCTCTATGGCCGATCATTCAGCTAAAGTTCCATTACGTCCCACTGGAATCAATGAACTGACGGTTGGTAATGGCGAACCCAGAGCCACTGCGCTAACACTAAAGGGCGCGATAGAGGCAATGAATAATAGTACCGGTGACTTCAAGAAGAAGCCGGTTAAATGAATTTTGCAGTTATCATACGGCGCAATGCGCGCAGTTTTGACGCACTACGATTTTGAAAGCACAAAAATTATGTTGAATAACCTCCCATTGACGAACCCGGTCATTCATGATCCTGAAGCCTTGCATGATTTTGCGGATGCGTTGACCGATCGCGCGGTAGACATAGAGCGTGATATGGCCAGATTGTCCCGGGAACCTTCAAACCGGGTATTAATGGCGGATATATTTCGTACCTTGCATAATATCAAGGGAGATGCTTCCTTGTGCAAGGTGGAAGGGGCCAGCATGATCGCTCATCCTATCGAATCATTGCTGTCCCGATTACGTTCGGCCGAGGTTTTTTATACGCCCTTGCTGGGCGAAGTGATCATGCTTGCAGTAGATCGCCTGGAATTATTGACAGAGGCACTGGTGGCCGGCAAACCGGTCAGCCATCTGAAACTGGTGGAATTGGTGGAAGGACTGGATAGGGTAAGCCTTGCATCTCAGGCTGATCTCGATGCGACGGCCGCTCAAGTCATCGAGTTGATAACCGGCTTTCAACCGCAAGCCAATTTGCGAACCTCGCTCAAACTAAGCATGCAGCGTGAGTCTGAAGAAAAAATCGCGACCGATCTGCAGTTTTTTCGTACGCTAGCGTTGCAGCTTGAAACGCGTTCTCCTTTGTTCGAAGGACGCACCGGACGTATACAGCAACTGGCATTGGATACTAACCGAATGGCAGGCAATCCCGTGGATGCCATACAACTGGAGGCTGCCGTTTATATGCATGATGTGGGCATGATGTTTCTGCCCGAAGCCATCTGGTTCAAAGGTGGCGGTATGCGCGATGAAAAGAAAGCCATACTCTATGCTCATCCGGGATTCGCAGCCGGTTTGCTGGAGCGTATGGAAAACTGGAAGAGCGCAGCGCAAATGGTGCTGCAACACCACGAAATGCCGGATGGTACAGGTTATCCATGTAAATTAATGGAGGAAGATATTTGTGCGGGAGCCAAGCTGCTGGCAATAGTGGACGCTTTCGAGTCGGTTATGCAAAAGCATAATCGTAGCGGGCATAGTCGTTCCGTGTTGCGCGCGGTTGCCGAAGTCAATGCCTGCAACAAACAATTTGCACTGGAATGGATTGAACCTTTTAATAAGGTTATCCGGCGCATGGCGGAAAACTAGTGAATATTGGCAGATAACTTGATGTTTATCTGGCCTCTGGCTGGCGAACTGCCTTCGGTAATTCTCCGCGAAATAGTCCATTTGTTATGCCAGGCGGCTCGCACCAGGTTTGGATATTCCGGGCGACCCAGGCTGCCGTTATAGCGTCCCAGCGCACGATACAAATCACCATTTTCCATGTCCAGATAATGACGCAGGATGGTACAGCCATAGCGCAGGTTGACGCGCAGATGAAACAGATTATGTTCAGGGGTACCGATTTGTTTCACCCAGAACGGCATCACCTGCATATAGCCTTGGGCACCTACGCTGGAAACCGCGTATTTTTTGAAGCCGCTCTCGACTTCGATCAAACCCAATATCAGTTCAGGCTCCAGTCCGGCGCGTTGAGCTTCATAATACACTGAGCCTAAAAAATCCTGACGGGTCGTGGCATCAGGCATGCGTTTTTTCAAACGCAGTGACATTTCATTGAGCCAGGCATCGGTCTGCGGCCCCTGGGATAGCCTGGGTGCTGCAACATCCGATACGCTATGTTGCATGACAGCGCGTACACTGGCTGCCAACGGGATATTAACCTGAGCCCCGGCAAAAGCACCGGCAGCGAACAGCAAGTGGACGGCAAAAATTATTGCCTGGAACAGTGCTAGTGGATTTCTCTGGCTTATTCCAGTGCGCATAATCTGGATTTTACAAATTCGGCAGCTCCTTGCAGCGCTATCGCTTGTGCCGCCAGATCGCAACGTCCCTGATATTCCACATTACCGGTCTTGAGGCTGCGTTCGCCGATGACGATGCGGTGCGGGATGCCGATCAGTTCCATATCGGCAAACATCACGCCGGGTCGTTCGTCGCGATCGTCGAGCAAGACTTCAATTCCGAGTGCTTGCAGGTCGTTGTACAGTTGTTCCGCCGCCTCTCGCACCACCTGGCTTTTGCCCATGCCGATGGGCACGATAGCTACCTGGAAGGGGGCCATTGAAGGGGGCAGGATAATGCCACGCTCATCGCAATTCTGTTCGATAGCGGCAGCCACGATGCGTGATACGCCGATGCCATAGCAGCCCATTTCCATAATCTGCGCCTTTCCCTGCGCATCCAAAAAGGTCGCATTCAGTGCCTCTGCATATTTTTTGCGCAACTGGAAGATATGCCCGACTTCGATGCCCCTGCAGATGGCCAATACCCCCTTGCCGTCCGGAGAAGGGTCGTCAGCCATCACGTTGCGCAAGTCGGCAACCTGCTTGGGTTCAGGCAGATCGCGATCCCAGTTGACTCCGCTGTAATGGAAACCATCATCGTTTGCCCCACAGACAAAATCACTCATGACCGCAGCGGCGCGATCGACAATCAGCTGTATTCCGCCCGTGGTCGCGTTAGGGTTGCTCAGTGTTACCGGGCCGATATAACCCGAACGACAACCTACGTGCTGGTGGATTTCGGCTTCGCTGGCAAAGCGAAATTCTCCCAACAATTTGCCTGCCTTGATTTCATTCAGAGTATGGTCGCCACGCAGCAGCAATAATGCAAATTCACCTTTGTGGCTCATTACCGCGATCGCCTTCAACACCTTTTGTGGCTGAATATCGAAAAATGCGGCCACTTCTTCAATCGTCTTCTGCCCCGGTGTGATGACTTTCTGCAAGGGTTGCGTGGCATTGTCGCGCGCGGCTGCAGGTGCAAGTGCTTCTGCCATTTCCACATTGGCGGCATAGTCCGAATCAGGACAATAAGCCAGCGCATCTTCTCCCGAATCCGCCAGCACATGAAATTCATGCGAACCGCTACCGCCGATAGCACCGGTATCCGCCGCGACGGCGCGGAATTTCAGACCCAGGCGCGTGAAAATCCGGCTATAAGTCTGATACATCACCGCATAACTATCTTCTAGGCTGGCATAGTCTGCATGGAAAGAATAGGCATCCTTCATCACGAATTCGCGTGCACGCATCACACCGAAGCGCGGGCGTACCTCGTCGCGAAATTTGGTCTGTATCTGATATAAATTAATCGGCAACTGTCGATAGCTGCGAATTTCGCGGCGAACAATATCGGTAATCACTTCTTCATGGGTCGGACCAAAACAGAACAGATTGTCGTGGCGATCTGTTATTTTCAGCATCTGCGGGCCGAATACTGCCCAGCGCCCGGTTTCCTGCCACAGTTCTGCGGGTTGTACGGCTGGCATTAGCAGTTCAATCCCGCCGCTTCTATTCATTTCCTCTCGCACAATATTTTCTACCTTGCGCAACACCCGTAAACCCAGTGGCATCCAGCTATACAGACCGCTGGCCAGTTTCTTGATATAACCGGCGCGCAGCATCAACTTATGGCTCATTAATTCCGCTTCGGAGGGGGCTTCTTTCAGCGTGGAAATAAAAAATTTTGATATGCGCATGGTAAATACCCGCAAAGTTATAGATTAAGGTGCGATTTTACAAGGAATAAGCTATTGATAAATTATGCCGCGACAGATTTTCCATACTGTCGCGACCAATCTTCAAGATTTCTCAGTATTATTTCTTTAGTTCAGCGGGTTTGCTTTCACTGGCAGTTGGAGCAACAGCAGCTGCACTTGCCGGAGCTGCAGGTTGAGTGAATTCAATTTTCGCCTTGGTCTTCAGGTCTTCAATCAGTTTTTTGATATTTTGTTGTTGCACTTGCTGTTGTAAACTGGACTTGACTTGTTCCAGAGGCGGAATCGCTTTGGTACGGGAATCTTCCAGCAAGATAACATGGTAACCAAATTGTGACTTGACCGGTTCTTCAGTAAATTTGCCCTTTGCCAGTTTTGTGACTGCATTGCCGAATTCCGGCACCATTCCACGTGGATCAAACCAACCCAGATCGCCGCCGTTAGTCTTTGAACCGGTGTCTCTGGATTTTTCTTTGGCTAGCGCTTCAAAGGCTTTAGGATTCTTTTTCAGTTTGGCGATAATATCCTTTGCCTCCGCTTCATTATTGACCAGTATATGGCGCGCCTTGTATTCACTGCCGGAAATCTGTCCCTTGATTTTTTCATATTCAGCCTTGAGCATCTCATCGCTGACAGGACTGGTTTTCAGATAATCTTGTATGAAAGCATTGGCCAGTATCGATTGTTGCGTCAGTTCTATCTGATCCGCTACTTCAGCCGTCTTGTTCAAGCCTTTCTTGATGGCTTCCTGAGAAAGCAGATATTGTATGGCGAGTTGTTCGACAATTTCCTTGCGCATCTCTGGCGTTTCCGGCTGACCTTGTCGCTGCTTGAGCAGCATATTGACGCGGCTTTCATTAATGGCAGTGCCGTTCACGGTGCCTGCAACGGCGGCTTTTTCAGTTGTTTTTGAGGCCTCTTTAGACGAGCCTGAAGAATGGCATGCAGACAGAGCCATAAGGGATACAGCGCTGATCAACAGAATGCGGGATTTTATTATCATCATAATATTTAGTTAGATTGAATTGAAAGTACGACAGACTACTGTATCATTTTGTGACCAATTTGTCACCGGCGTTGAAGTTTGTGATCAATTAAATTGAATGGAGTAATTATTCGGCAATCCACTCCCTTTGCAGAAATTGATCAAGCCAAAGTCGTTTATATTTTGAAAGTTCCGACAGACTCAGTCAAATATTGCGCCTGCGCTTCGAGCGCTGCCGCCGATACGGCAGCTTCCTCGACTAGCGCCGCATTCTGCTGCGTCACTTCATCGATCTGGTTAATCGCGGTATTGATCTGCTCAATACCCTGGCTTTGCTCCGCAGAAGCGGCCGTTATTTCGGACATGATGTCGGTGACGCGCTTGATCGCGCTAACGATCTCGTCCATGGCCTGCCCGGCCTGAGCTACCTGTATGCTGCCGTCGACCACTTTCTCCACCGAATCACCAATTAACAGCTTGATTTCCTTGGCTGCACTGGCTGATCGCTGCGCAAGATTGCGTACTTCTGCAGCCACTACCGCGAAACCCCTACCTTGTTCGCCAGCCCTGGCCGCTTCAACGGCAGCATTCAACGCGAGGATATTAGTCTGGAAAGCGATGCCGTCGATCACTGAAATGATATCAACAATCTTTCTACTGGATTCATTAATGGAGTCCATCGTGCTTATCACTAAACTGAACATGGTGCCGCCCTTGCCTGCCACCGCCGATGCACCAATGGCAAGCTGATTGGCCTGCCTGGCGTTATCAGCATTCTGCTTCACGGTAGATGTCAGTTCCTCCATACTACTAGCCGTTTCTTCAAGGCTACTTGCCTGCTTATCAGTGCGCTGTGACAAATCCAGATTGCCTTGAGTGATTTCCATTGAAGCGGCGGTGATGGTTTGGGTGGCATCCTTGATTTCGCCGACCAGCAGCTTGAGATTTTCCACCGTGTCATTCACACCGGATTTGACTTCGCCAAAGATGCCTGGATAGTCCCTGGTGATTTGCTGGGTAAGATCACCCTTGGCCAGCAGATTCGCCACACGCATCACATCATTCAAGCCGGTTTCTGTCACGTTTGACAGCTGATTCAGTAATTCAGAAAGTTCTCTGGTATAGCCAGCCTTGTTGTTTAGAACCATCTTCACGCTGAAGTCGCCGCGCACTGCAGCGGCTTCCACGATAATTTTTATTTCGGTGACAATTTTGCTGAGGGCCTCCACGGTATTATTGACACCCACCTTGGCCTCACCAAACACGCCCTGATATTCACGAGTGATTTTCTGACTCAGATCACCATTGGCCAGTGCTTGTGTGACTCTAGTCACATCATTCAGTCCAGTTTCCGAGACATTGGACAACTGATTCAGCAATTCAGCTAGTTCCCAGGTATAGCCGGCTTTGCCGGTCAAGTTCATCTTGACACTGAAATCGCCTTTTTCGGCGGCGGCTTCTACAATATTTTTGATTTCTGCGACGATTGTGCGCAGATTGTCTTGCATGATCTTCAGGGAATACAACAGGCTGCTTCTATCACCCGCTATGATTGAAAAATTCGTCAACAGGTTTCCGGCAGAAATTTGGACGACCGCTTCGGTAACGTAATCAGGCTCCCCGCCTAATTTACGCATCACGCCACGCGCCATACTATAACTCAAGCCGCCGGCGATGCCAATGGAAGCTAGCAGAACCACCAAGGCGATGCCGAGCGTGCGCCGGAACAGGCTGGCAGATTGCTCGACATCGCGCTGGCCCAACTGTCTTTCAAGCTCTACCAGCTTTACGCTAGTTTCTCTCAACTGGCTGAAATTTTTATCTGCAGACTGCATCGCCATGGTTCCTGCATTCAGATCCGATGTGGCCATATCAAGAGAATTGGCGATCGATTTTCTGTATTTGGCCACCTGCTCCAGCATTTGCTGACCGATGGTTATTTCCTCCTGACTCAAATCCGGCCGGGATACCCAACCGGCGAAGCCGACCGTATACTTATCCAAATCAGTCAGCAAGCTTTTGCTTTCAATTTCGATATAGCCACTGGAACGACAGGTACTCCAGGTCATGACGCGATACACCTGTGAATGCGTCCTCAAGACGTTAGCACTAATATCGCTCGCCATCGCGGTATGCATAAAACGACCATGGTAAAGACCTTCCAGCGCAAGCTGCTGGGATTTCATCGACCAATAACAGACTGCCCCAAGCAGCAGCATCAGCACTATCGTGACTGCCGGGGAAATCAGCATTTTATATAGCAGCTTCATTGGGCCTCCAGAACTACTTGTAGATACCACAGCCGACGAAAAAATCACTGGTTTTAGCCACATAGGATGATTTTGCCTGAATCTTCCTGGTGGTCGGATTTGTCCAACTGTAATCCACCCAACCCTTGCCAGAACCATTTATGGTTGCTAAAAACTCTTGAGTAAACAACTTGCCATCCGAGTCTTTGACCTCGCTCATGTCCTTGCCAATCAGCTTGGGATTAGCCGGGTGTGCAATGATCGTTCCCTGCATCGAATAAGCAAATACATACAGTTCGCCTTTGACAAAGGCACCTTTATTGTCACTGAAATCCGCCAGCGCCTTTTCCTTGCCAACTTCCTTGACATGAGCCACTGCCTGATTGACTAAAACGATAGCCTCATCCTTGGGAGCTGCGAATCCGGTGAGGGTGAAACACAATGTCGATACAGTAACTACAGCAATGAGCTTGTTCATGGATGAACCTCCTGAAATTATCTGGTTTCGAATAATTCATTGCTTCGCCTGCAACCATATTCCTGATAGCTTTAATTTGTAAAGAATGGGAGTGAAATAAGCATTAGAAAATACTTGGAAAACTAAGTGTTAACCTGTACAGCATGGCAAATAACAGGGGCGAGCGCTATCAGTGCTTCCTGATTTTTGCAGGAGCCTGGCTAAGATGAGGCAAGAAATGGGGATTTAAGGTGATTGCTTGCACGGTCTACCATTCAGAAATACCTGATAGTATGCCCGCTCACGGCAACCCTCAACCATTGGCTGCGCAAGCGTACAAGACTTCGCTTATTTCTGACTAACGGGCATGGCAAATTGCCACCCCTGATGATGAA
>CAIRBC010000516.1 GCA_903876685.1 uncultured Nitrosomonadales bacterium
ATTTTGGAGTAAGCGCACCAAGCCAAACCGCTCCCTCCCCCGAAGGGGGAGGGCTGGGGAGAGGGCGAAGGTTAATGGTTAGGGTCGATGAAATTGGTGCGCAAGCGCACCCTACGAAATGGAGGTTCATGGGTAGGGATGGTGAGATATCCAACCACTTGGTTGCTGTCTTTTGGCAACAAAGTGGAGTGGCTAGTGGGTTCATCAGGGGAACGGAGATGGCGGTTTCATTTTCAGTGGCATCATGGCCATGTCCGTTAGACGGATTGACAGCGGTTGTAGTCATCAATCTTACTAAGAGAAAGCAGCCTTGTCAGATTCGGTTGCGTCGGCAAACATAGGAATCAGCGTATCAATGCCGGTAGTTTCAAGCGTCTTGGCCACTGCTGCGTTGTCGCCGACAAAAAGCACCATTTTACCGCCACGCTGTTGCAGTGCCTTGGCATTGCTGATGATGGCGCGTATCCCGATCGAGGCAAGAAAACTGACCCCGGTCAGATCAACAACCACACGACGCCCTGTCGCCACCGTGAGAGAAGTGAATTTCAGGGCAATGGCGTCACTACCCAGAATATCAAGACGCCCTGTGATGGATATGCGTCGAAAGTTTTCACTAACGTCAATAAAGGTAATATCAGTGCTCATAATAAATTGATGAAGATTAGTGGATCATTGAAAGATAAAACGGTTAGCTAGTATGACGATCAAATATTGCAGTTTTATGACAAAGATTATCGTGCCTGGTTGAGGATTTTGGCGCACTCTGCTGGATTGAATGCTGTCCTTGCCACAGACAATGGACATAACCGGTTGTACCTTGCGCTGTCAACGCCATCCTTTTTTAACGTAAAACTCGCGCAGCGCCTGCTATGCTTCTTCCACCGCTGGTAGGGGTGAGATGGAGAACGGCGATGGAGAGTTCCGTGCGTGGCGGGTTTCATTATCAGGCGGTTTAATGGCTATGTCCATTAGAACTTGGCAGCGAACTCCGTCGCCTGCCAGATGGCTTTTCTGGCATCCAGTTCAGTTGCAAGATCCGCACCACCGAGCAACGTGTAAGCACGGTTCAATTTGATTAGCCCGGCTACCAGCTCAGTCTGCGAGTCTTGACCGGCACAGATGATGATGTTGTCGACCGCTAACAGGCGTTCTTCATGATTAATTCGAATGTGCAGGCCAGCATCATCGATTTTGAGGTATTCGACACCGCCCAGCATATGCACGCCGCGCTTTTGTAACAGCAGTCGTCGCGCCCATCCGGTAGTCTTGGCCAGACCATCCCCGGGTTTGCCGGATTTGCGCTGGAGTAGCCACACTTCACGTGGCGAGTCCGGCATCAGCGACTCGACCAGTCCACCGCGATTGTTGGTGTAGTTTACGTCGATGCCCCATTGTTTGCGATAGTTATCCAGTTCAGCTTCGCGGCCTTTAGCGCCGCCGTGCGTTAGTAGTTCCGCGACATCGAAGCCTATCCCCCCGGCGCCGATGATGGCCACCTGCTTGCCTGCTCGCTCAGGGTGCTCGATTAGCACCGAGTAGCTTAGCACTTTTGTGTGAGTTATTCCCGGGAGGGTCAAGGTGCGCGGCACGACACCGGTTGCAAGGGCGACATGATCAAAGCTTGATAAATCATCCGCAGTGATATGCCGTCCGAGTTGCAGGTTGATATTGAGTTCCCTCAGGCGCGTAGTGAAATAGCGCAGCGTAGCGCTGAAATCTTCCTTGCCGGGAATGGCTTTAGCATAGTTGAACTGTCCACCGATGCGGTGTTGCGCCTCGAATAAAGTGACTTTGTGGCCGCGCTGGGCTAGTGTCGTGGCGGCCGCAAGCCCGGCCATTCCTGCACCGACTACCGCCATATTCTTGGGTACATCGGTAGGTATGATTTTCATATCCAGTTCGTGACAGGCAAACGGGTTGACCAGGCAGGATGCCAGTTGACCGTTGAAGATGTGATCCAGGCAGGCCTGGTTACAACCTATGCAGGTGTTGATGGCATCTGCACGTCCCGCTGCAGCCTTGATGATGAAATCGGCATCCGCCAGAAAGGGACGTGCCATCGACACCATATCGGCATGACCACCGGCAAGGATGCCCTCTGCTGTCTCAGGGTCATTGATACGGTTGGACGTGATCAGGGGAATCTGCACTTGCCCCATCAAGCGTTTAGTGACTTCGCTAAAGGCGCCTTGTGGAACGGCACTGTAGATAGTTGGCACACGCGCCTCGTGCCAGCCTATGCCGGTATTGATCAGGCTAACACCCGCTTTTTCGACCGCTTTGGCAAGTTGCACCACTTCGTCCCAACTGCTGCCTTCCTCGACCAGATCGAGCATCGACAGGCGGAAGATAAGAATAAAATTTTTTCCGACACGTTCGCGTACGGCGCGAATCACCGATAATCCGAACTGTATCCGATTTTCGAAGGCGCCACCCCAGCGATCCGTGCGCTGATTAGTTCGTCTGGCGATGAACTGATTGATCAGATAGCCTTCAGAACCCATGATCTCGACACCGTCATAGCCGGCAAGTTGGCTCATGGCCGCGCAAACGGCAAAGTCCTCAATCGTACGGGCAATGTCATCTTCAGTCATTTCTCGCGGAATGGCCGGATTGATCGGCGCACGTAGCGCCGAAGGGGCGACTGGTTGCACGCCATAGGCATAACGACCGGTGTGCAGGATCTGCAGGCATATCTTGCCTCCGTGAGCGTGTACCGCCTGGGTGATCACCTTGTGTTTGGTCGCTTCAGCTTCATTATTCATCAGCGCCGCACCTCTCATCACGACACTTTCTTGGTTAGGGGCGAAGCCGCCGGTAACAATCAAGCCTACGCCCCCTTTGGCGCGTGCCGCGTAAAATGCAGCCATGCGGTTGTGGGCATTGCCAGCATCTTCCAGGCCGGTGTGCATCGAGCCCATCAAGATGCGGTTGCGTAGTGTGGTGAAACCGAGATCTAGCGGAGTGAATAAATGTGGATAAGGGGTTGTCATTGGAATTCCCTGGGAACACTGGTAACAATAGCGTAATTTAACCACAGCTTCCGTGTGATAGAACTGTCGCTCAGCGAAAATAGTTATCGGTGAATCATGCCTTAATATTTTGCCATGCGAAAGTGCGGGGCCGGCACGCACGTCATGTGGTTTTGTTATAATCATCACGCTTTTATTTTACAAAATCGACCGCTAATGGATGATCATCGCATACGGGTATATACCTCACGCATCCCTGTACGCTGGGGTGACATGGATGCCCTTGGGCACGTCAACAACACAGTTTACTTTCGCTTTGCTGAGCAAGTCAGAATAGAGTGGCTTGAATCACTCGGGATTAAAGATATCGTCAATGCCGACAATGGCCCGGTGATCATCAATGTCAGTTGCACCTTCTTTAAACCGATTTCCTATCCGGCGATTGTGGATCTGGCTATGAGTATCGCCAAGCCGGGTCGTAGCAGCCTGCAAACCTATTTCGAGGTACGTTGCGTCGGAGACGATAGCACGCTCTATGCCGAAGGTGCCGCCAAAATTGTTTGGTGGAACCCGCGTAGCGGCAAGTCGCTACCACTTCCAGATTTCATTAGGGAGATCTATAAGCCAGTCTAAGACGTATTGCGATATCTTTAATGTAGACAGTGGATTTTTTCGAGCTAAGCAAAAGGCCATCTTGCGATGACCTTTTTTCAGTGCTGAATTTTATGCTTATCACCTTGAAACTGTGTAATAGCATCAATAAGCCGACAAATATTAATGGCCGGCTTTTTCAAAGTTTAGGGTGCGGGCAGGTTGATCAAGGTGTTTACCATGGTCACTGAAGCACCCAGACCCAATGCTCTCCCTTCCAGCATCGTGGTTTGCGCTTCTCCCGCAGTCGAGATGGTGACTCCGGCACCGGCAATGATAGTGCCTACCATACTGCAGCGATCTTCAATGCGTGCTGAACTGCCCACGTACCAGAAGACGTTTCTGGCTTTGGCACCGTTGATCAAGATCACGTTGCGCGGTGCTGCCGGTGCACCGATAGTGAGTCCAGCCGGCGTCTGGAACACCCAAACCGCATTGGTGTCACCCTGAGCGTCGAGCGTCAGATCTCCTTCTGTCAGCAGAAACACCGCTCCTGCGGGCTTGTAGATGCCCGGGTATAACGTGATACCGCCCAGTTGACCAGCGCCAGGATCCACTCCACCCGGTAATGCTGCGGGTGACATATTGCCATAGGCTTTGAGAGCACTCACAGCGGCAGCCGCGGCGATCGCAAATGTTTCGGTATTTCCTCCCACGCCACCCACTGGAGGGGGCGCTGGCGTGTAAACTCTCCCGTTAACAGCCCCGATATTGAGCAACGTTTCCGCATAAGTATCACCGACCGAATCATGAAATCCGGTCATCGTCGTCGAAACGCCAGTGGTTCCTATATCGGCATTGATGACGGTATTGATACCCGAGTTGGTCATCCCGGAGGCACCGCCAAAGCCGCCGAAAGAGGCAGCTGCTCCAAGGGCGATGGGTGTCGTGCATAGAGCTGTCCCGGTAGTAAAGGACGTTACTTTGTCAAGCGCCAGCGAATTACCCAGAATATCCTTGACCCCATTGATGCCACCTTTCACGGTGGCTGTGTAATGAGTACTGGCCGTCAACGTCATCAGTGGACTGAAGGTCGCGATATTCGTCAACAAATCGTAAGCCACCACGCCACTGACAGAGGCGCCTGTCGTTGCCATCAGGGTAAAGGTCGCATTGGTAATGGTGAGCGGATCTAACGGCTTGCTGAAGGTAGCATTGATGGCCTTGTTGATGCAAACGCCCAAGGTAAGCTCTGCCGGGCTGGAAGCACTTACGGCGGGTGGCGTGGTGTCTGCGACTGCTGCAGTCGTCCAGCTCCAAACATAATCGCTTACCATCGGATTACCGGCCAGATCTTTGAATCCATTGGTTGCGCCTTTGATGGTGACGGAATACTGCATGCTGTTGGAGAGATTGTTTAGCGGTATGAATATCGCGGTCACGCCGGAATAGCTGGTTGTGCCTGCTACTGGATTGCCGCTTAGCGTTTCCTTCAGCAGGAAGTTCAGATTGGTCACTGTCAGGGGATCAATCCCTTCGCTGAAGGAGATGCTGACTTTAGTGTTAATAGGAACATTGAGGGCGCCGTTGGCATTAATGGTGCCGGTTACAGTGGGTGGCGTGGTGTCTGGCGCCGCAGCCGTCGTCCAGCCAATCATGAAATCAGCGACCATTGGATTGCCGGTCACATCCTTGACCCCGCCTACTCCGCCTTTGACCGTGACGTTGTAGTGAGTGCTGGAAGCGAGGTTATTCAACGGCCTGAATACTGCACTCACACCAGTATAGCTGGTTATGCCCGGAACTACTGCGCCGCCGTCAGTAGTCAACGTGAAATTCAGATTATTAATCGTCAACGGATCCATCGCCTCACTGAAGGTTGCACCGACCGCAGTGTTAATCGGGACGCTGCTCGCACCATTAGCATGAATGGTTCCTGTTACGGTGGGAGCAGCAATGTCAGGTGACGCAGCGGTTGTCCAGCTCCAGACATAGTCACTCGCCAACGCATTACCAGCCGCGTCCCGGGTGCCAGTGGTAAGTGTGGCGGTATAAGGGGTACTGGCTGCAAGGTTGCTGGTGGGTGTAAATATTGCCGACAAACCGGTATAGGTCACCGTACCAGGAACCACCGTTGCCCCTTGTTTCAGGGTGAATGTGGTGGGGGTGATTGTTGCCGGATCCATCGCCTTGCTGAAAGTGGCACCAACTTTGGTATTAATGGCTACGTTAGTCGCACCGTTGCTATTGATGGTTCCGGTTACGGTGGGTGCAGTAACGTCTGCAGTCACACCGGTCGTGAAAGTCCATACAAAGTTATCGGTCAGTGGAATACCGGTGGTGTTCATCACTCCGGTAGTAATTACCACCACACAGGAAACATCTTGCGGAAGATTGGCCGCCGGAAGCATCAGTATCGCTACATTGCCTGCGTCCTGGTAAGAAACCGTGGTTCCTGTTACGGGGTGCCCTGCAGGACATTCCAGTGTAAAATTTTGCGGGTTGCCGATGGTGGCTGGATCCATGGGCATGGTGAAGCTGGCAGCGATTTTTTTGATGTTGAATGGTACAGCAACAGCCATGGGCAATATGGAGGTGGCAGTCACTACCGGTTTGAATCCGAGATTGCCAGCCACCCCACCGCCATTCCCCCCTCCGCATCCCGTCACTATAGCCACCAGCAGCAAAACCATAATCCACTTCAGCACACGGGTAACGCTCGCGCTTCGATTCATTATTTTCTCCTTTAGAGTTATTGAAATTCAATCAAATGCACTGGTAAAAAACGGGACGTTGGTGGTTGTAGACACGGTGTCTATGGCCAGATGCTAAAACCGAAGAAAATTGAAAAGGCTCGAGAGTTGAAATGCCGTATTTCTCCGACGACGGATTTTGCAATGTTGCAGCTCGCAACGCTATCAGGGGATGCTTATTTTGCGATGCTACTTTAACCAAAAAAACCGGTAATTTGCTTATTAAAGGCAAGGCATAGCGTTTCATGTCATTGTAAAAGCCAGAGGCCGTGCATGAAATCTCTGTACGCATTCTTGAGCTTCCGGTTTGACCGATGTTTAACCGCGAAGGATGCAATAGCCTCGGCATAATCACGGACTAGAGCTCACCATCGACTCTGCAGACAGAAATAATTACTTGAAACCGGTTCTTGCTAGGGATGGTTAACCCAAAATCCTGTGGCAGAACCGAGCATTTTTCCTTTGGCGGTAAAATCCAGATAGCCCTTGGCGGTGATGTAGTCGGTCAACCCATTACTGTTATCCAGGGTAGGCGAATAAAAATACCAGCTTGACAATGCGCTGTCCCAAGCCCACAAGCTGATCAAACTGTTCGCTGCGACAGCAGGCGGCTCTGGCAAGTTGTTCGCAATCCTATTGACAAAGTTTCTCGGAGAAGTTTCCTCTCCCAACGCAATCAGGCTCCAACCCTGCGGCAAGTTGTTCGGCGGTGTCTTCTGATCGAGAAAGGCGTTATGGCTGATTACTAACCCCGCTGGTAGCTGCGCGTTGAAAGCGGCGATGGCATTTACCCAGAATCCCTCTCCCCCGTTGATGGTGGTCAGCAGGTCGTAGCCCTTGTATTGCACATAAGCAGCCAGATCGATGCGGCTCATTGAGGGGGCATAAAAGGCCCACCTGTCCGAAATCGGCAGCCATTTCCAGACGCTGATGACGCTGGCCGGATATCCCCATGTCGAAGCTACATCCATTGCAGCATCCACGCTGTTTCCAAGGAGGTTCCAACCCTGAGCTAGCGAAAAGCCTGGCAACACTGTAAGTACGATTTCGCATGATCCCGAAAGACCCTGATCATCGGTGAGGGTCAGTCGTATCGAAAAGCGCCCGGCAGCGGTGGGTGTCAGCATCGCAAACGGGCTATGGTCATCACTATTGAAAGCATTGACGACACCACCGCCATCCACAATAGACCATTGCACCGAAGCCACTTTTCGCCCGATACCGACCTCGCTGCCGGAACTGCTTAATATCACTCTATTCCACGGCTGTAAAATGTCGGGAGCCACGGCTATGCGTGGCTTTAGTCCGAGTGCTGCGGCAACCGCAGAGGCTGAATCGAGCATGCCTGCCCCACAAGTCGAAGTAGTGCAATAGCACTGTAATTGGCTATTACTGTCTTTGGCGTTACAGTCTTTGACCACGCCAGTTTGCGGGTCTTCGATAACCCCCCGAAACGGAAAAGCGCGCACCGAACTTGACAACGCAGCATTGATGTCGGGAAACGTGAGCGCCGGGTTAACCGCCAACATCAAGGCTACGGTGCCGGCTACCAGTGGTGCAGCAAAACTGGTCCCCACGCTTACGTTGAAGCTGTCGGTGTAGGAAGAAGCTGAAGGGTCGGTCAAGCCGGTATTAGTGGTGGTGAGGATTGGATATAGGCACGGCAAAATGACGCCAAAATTTACACAATTGCCGCCCGGTGCACTGATGCTGATCTCGGCACCCAGGTCAGAATATCCCACTTTGGTACCCACCTGACGTAACCCGCCCACTGCTATCACCCCCGGGCAGTTGGCGGGCACACCGACCGAACCGCTGCCATTGCCCGCCGCTACCACGATAACGATGGAAGAGGGCTGACTGATGATGGTGTTGATTGCATCGATGTAACTTTGAGGGCATACTCCGCTACCTCCCAGGCTCATGTTGATTACCCGCGCCGGTGTCGTGTTGACCGGCACTCCCGGTACCGGCAGGCCTGCTGCCCACTGCATGCCGGCAATGATATCCGAGTCGTAACCACCACATTTGCCTAACACCCGCACCGGTAACAAGTTTGCGCCCCAGACCACACCGGCCATGCCTCTGCCGTTATTGCTAGCTGCGCCCATGATGCCGAATATCTGGGTGCCGTGCCATGAACTATTTTCTACATTACACTGATAGAACGGGCTAAACGGATCATAGGACTCACCCGTAGTAATCCAGTCACCAGGATCAGTGGCATCTGCATCCCGGCCACTGCCATCGTTGGCTGATGCCAGGTCGCTTACCATGTCATATCCGGCCAGCAGACGACCTGCAAGGTCGGGATGTTCAAATCGCACACCGGAATCGATCCCTGCGATGACGATATTCGGGCTGCCGATGGTTACATTCCATGCATTGGCGGCATTGATGCTGGATACAATTTCACCTTCAGGTGCACGCAGATACCATTGGCCCGCAATCGGACCTCCTGTGTTGCCTATTACAGGCGAACCTTGCGTATACCAGGGATCGCCTGGCACCTGCAGATGAGTGCGCCTCTGGTCTGCGACCGCATATTCAACATCGGCTTCCTTGACCAGTCGTAACGCCAAGCTGGCAGAGCTTATCCCGCTCGCGCTGACAACCTGTGCATGCGAGTTGAGTGCACGACCTGCTTGCAGGCTAATGCCTAAGCGGCTACCCAGGGAATTTGCCCGCGCTGTTAGCACAGTAACTGTTTCGCTAACATTCGCTGTGGCCGATAACGCGTGTTTTTTCAGCAACGAGGAATCCTTCTTGAACTTGACGATCACGCGCGCAACATCAATTCTCTCTGCGGAAGGTAGGTGATGCACCGGGTTATCTTCGGTTTCTGCAAAAACCGAAACGGCCTTCAGGGCGAGTAGCAGCCAGATAACAAGTACGTGCCTCACCTCACGCATGCCCCTGCATGCTTGGTAAAAATCATGCATCACAGTCCTCCCGTATGGATTTATCCGATTGTTGAGCGTTAAACTTAAAAAGCTCAGTTGAAGAATTAACTCATGCTACAAATTGGTTACTCAATGGCCGTGGGTGCGAATCCATACACACGCTATTCATGTTAACTAACTGAAAATGAGAATTAATTATCAATTACGACCAGTTGAACTGGTTTTTCAGGTTAAATGACGAAAGGCCATCTCGCGACGGCCTTTCATTGATTGACTTTAAGCCGTTCCTGCTTCCCTTATGGGGAAACAGTATTGCCAATCAAAGTGACATTTGTCTGTGACAACAGTTTGCCATGTACGATAGCTGCAGCGCCCAGGGTAATCCCGGTCTGCGACAGCACTACCCCATTCATCGTGGCACCCGCTCCGATAGCGACAACGCCTGCAGATTGCCAGAAGACGTTGGCTGGCACGGCTCCGCCAGTCAACAATACATTTCCGGTCTGAGTAATCCCGCCTGCAACCTGAAAGATCCAGACATCATTGGGGCCGCCATGCAATGTTACATTGACCGGGATAGTCAATACGGTGCTCCATTTGTAGGTGCCCGGAGCCAGTGTCATCCCGCCAATATTTCCGTTACCCAGTTCAGTAAATCCGGCAGGGTGACTGGTACCATTGGCAGCATCGTTGTATGCAGTCGTCATATCCGCTACAGCGACCGATGCCGTAGTCACGTCATTAGTGGCATAACAGGCAGCATCCAGTACCGAACTGGCATTGACACCATATACGGAATTGACTGCACCGCCGTTTACTTCAGGACAGGTAACCAGTATCGCTGTATTAGCTATCGGGCTGGCTCCTATAGATCCGGTTATATTGGATCCTCCGGTATCGGTGATGCCTGTTTTCGATAGAATCGCAAATGCGCCGGCCGCTCCCAAAGACAACGGAGCCATTACCGGAAAGCTTGAGCCGCTGCCGGACGGAGGATAGGTGAAATTATCATCGCCGTTATGCGTGATGGTGATCGGAGCAGAGCCTGTCGCCGTTACATTGAGATTACCATTACCAGTATTGGTCACTGTCACAGCGCCGGTCGCCGAACTGGTGATCGTCATCAGGCCATTGCCGGTGTTGGTCGCGGTAAGCCCGGCTGCACCGGTGTTATTGACGATGGTAATGGTACCCGTTCCAGTTTCAGTCGCGGTAACCCCACCTGCGCCATTGTTGATCACATTGATGAATCCTCCTCCACTAACCGTGGTCGTGACAGCGCCTGCATTGCTGCCTGATACCACCACATTGGGATTGAGGTTGGTATTGCCAATGCTGGAGCCGAGTCCCGCAGTGATGGCCGGTGCAGGCTGGCAAGAGGGATGCGCTGCATCTGCTATATCATTATGGTTTAGTCCGTCGATATAAGTGCAGGTAATTGCCGACGAACCAGTGGCATTTACTGTGATATTGCCGGTACCCGAAGCGTTGGTAATGGTCACTGCGGCGGTAGCATTACTGTTAATTGTCATCAACCCTGTGCCGGTATTAGTGGCGGTAAGTACGCCGCCATTGTTGACAATACTCAACGTCCCTGTGCCGGTTTGGGTAGCTGCCACATGTGCGCCATTATTGACGACCAGAATGGCGCCACCGCCAGTCACCACCGGTGCCACATTGATCGCAGCACTTCCGGATACCGTAATGTGGGTGCCATCATTGGCGACCAAACTGGAAGGTGATCCGTTGCTTATGGTCGGGTAAGTGACATCGCCATCGCCATTAAAAGTCAGAGCCAGCGGGGTAGTGCCGCTTGCCGTTACCGTGGTATTGCCATTGCCGGTTCTAGTCACGGCCACTGCCCCCGTATCGGTGCTGTTAATGGTCATGATGCCGGTGCCAGTATTGGTCGCCGCCATCACCTGACCATTATTGGTGATATTCAGTGCGCCTGTTCCGGTTTGAGTAGCCGCAACATGTGCGCCATTGTTAAGCACTGTGATAGAGCCGCCACCGGATACGACCGCAGCCACATTCGCTGCAGCACTGCCAGATACGACAATATTAGGGTTGGTATTACTGCCAAGATTGGTACCCAGACCCGGGACGACTGGCGCCGCTATCGGGTAAACGTGATCAAGACCATCGCTGTAAATAAGCGCGAGAGGGGTCGTTCCGGTGGCATTCACGGTAATATTACCATTGCCGGTGTTAGTCACGGCCACAGCTCCCGTATTCGTATTATTGATGGTCATGATGCCGGTGCCTGTGTTAGTCGCGGCCATCACCTGTCCATTGTTGGTGATCGATATTGATCCTGTACCGGTTTGTGTTGCGGCAACATGAGCACCATTATTGACGATATGGATTGAGCCGCCACCCGTTAACACCGGAGCCACATCGCCCGCGTTGATACCAGTCACTGTAATATCGGGCGTTACCGTCTCCAACGAATAAGATGTTGACCTCGCACCGCTCGGCGCTTGAGCAGACACTGCAGTGCCGATAATTTGGGGGGCGACTGGGAGGGATGTGGAGCTTCCACCACCACATGCCGTCAAAAAAATTGCCATTGATATGCTCATTTGCAATGCGATAGATTTTTTGTTGCTTTTGAAATTCTTCATTATGTTTTCCTTGGATTAATTGAGTTTCAAAAAATGCTGAAACGTAATTCATCGATTACGCATATCTAACGGGCATGGCAAATTGCCACCCCTGATGATGAAACCCATCATGCCCGTTTCCCTCTCCCCATCCCTCTCCCGCAAGCGGGCGAGGGAGAAGA
>CAIRBC010000517.1 GCA_903876685.1 uncultured Nitrosomonadales bacterium
CCATTTTGGAGTAAGCGCACCAAGCCAAACCGCTCCCTCCCCCGAAGGGGGAGGGCTGGGGAGAGGGCGAAGGTTAATGGCTAGGGTCGATGAAATTGGTGCGCAAGCGCACCCTACGAAATGGAGGTTCATGGGTAGGGATGAGGAGATAACCAGCCACTTGGTTGCTGTCTTTTGGCAACCTAGTGGAGTGGCTAGTGGGTTCATCAGGGAAACGGGCATGATGGGTTTCATCACCAGGGGTGGCTATTTGCCATGCCCGTTAGTAAGAACCGCGTAAAACCAAAATCGTAGGGCACAATTTTACAGGATTCACCCATCATGACTGAACGTACTCAATGCCACCGCCTCAGTGTCGCCACCGTTTTATACCGTTTCATGGAAGATAAAGTGCTTCCCGGTACCGGCATCCTCAGTAAAGATTTCTGGTCCGGCTTCGATGCCTTGATTCATGACCTGGCACCGGAAAATATCGCACTGCTTGCAGAACGTGACCGCCTGCAAACCGCACTCGATCAGTGGCATCATCAGCATCCCGGCCCGATTAGCGATATGCCTGCCTATCGTGCGCATTTGCAGGCAATCGGTTATCTGGTTCCCCGTCCAGAAAAAGTTACGGTAACGACTCGTAACGTAGACGCTGAACTGGCGCTACAGGCGGGGCCGCAACTGGTGGTACCCATTCTAAATGCCCGTTACGTGCTGAACGCTGCCAATGCACGCTGGGGTTCACTCTATGACGCCCTGTATGGGACTGATGCGCTGGCATCCCCGAATAGCACAACGAACGGTGTCACGGGTTCGGTTTACAACCCGCTGCGTGGCAAAGAAGTCATCGCCTTTGCGCGCAACTTCCTGAATCAGTCCGCGCCACTCGCTGCGGGTTCTCACCTGGACGCGGAAGCCTACCTGGTACAGAACGGCAATCTGCTGATCAGACTCAAAGACGGGCAAATGACCGGTCTGGCAGACCCCGGGCAATTCATAGGTTATCAGGGAACATCCGGGCATCCCACTTCAATCCTGCTGAAAAATAATGCGCTACATATCGATATTGAAATTAACCGAAATGGCATCATCGGCGCAGCAGATGCCGCAGGAATCAATGATATTGTGCTTGAAGCTGCCCTTTCGACCATTCTGGATCTGGAAGACTCGGTTGCCGTGGTTGACGCGGAGGACAAAGTGACTGCCTATGCTAACTGGCTGGGTATTTTGCAAGGCAACCTTGTCGAACAAGTGAGTAAAGGCGGCAAGACCTTCAGCCGCAACTTGAACCCGGATCGTCACTACACCGCTGGGATAGGCGCTGTGGATGCCTGCGAAGGCATCGTCACCCTGCATGGCCGCTCTTTGCTGTTCCTGCGCAATGTCGGACATCTGATGACCAATCCGGCGATTCTCTACGCTCAGGATAAAGAAATACCTGAAGGTATACTAGATGCGGTCATCACGGTAACAATTGCCCTGCATGATCTGAAAAAACAGCCGCGTGCCAGCATCCGAAATTCTCGCACCGGCTCTGTGTATATCGTCAAACCCAAGATGCATGGCCCGGCAGAAGTCGCTTTTACCAGCAAATTATTTACTCGCATCGAACGCTTGCTCGGCTTGGACGAAAATACCGTAAAACTCGGCATCATGGACGAAGAGCGGCGTACCAGTGTCAATTTGCAAGCCTGTATCCAAGAAGCTGCCGCACGCCTTGCGTTTATCAATACCGGTTTCCTGGATCGCACCGGCGATGAAATGCATAGCGCGATGCAAGCCGGACCGATGCTTCGCAAAGGCGACATGAAATCCAGCACCTGGCTAAGTGCTTATGAACGAAACAATGTATTGGTGGGCTTGTGTTGCGGCATGCGTGGTCGAGCCCAAATTGGTAAAGGAATGTGGGCCATGCCTGATCTGATGGCGGCGATGCTCGAACAAAAAATCGCTCATCCCAAAGCAGGTGCCAACACGGCATGGGTACCCTCCCCTACCGCTGCCACCTTGCACGCCTTGCATTATCATCAAATCAAGGTCGCGTCCATCCAGCAGGAAATGGAAAAATTGGATGCAAGCTCTGAATGGGAGACCTTGCTTGACGGCTTGCTGCAAATCCCGGTAGTCGTCACTGCCCGGTGGTCCGCCAGCGAGATTCAGCAGGAACTTGACAATAACGCTCAAGGCATACTGGGTTATGTGGTGCGCTGGATTGAACTGGGTATCGGTTGTTCAAAAGTACCAGACATTCACAATATCGGCTTGATGGAGGATCGCGCCACATTGCGTATCTCCAGTCAGCATATTGCCAACTGGCTGTTACAGGGCGTAGTCAGCGCGGAACAGGTACGGGAAACCCTGGCACGGATGGCTGTAATAGTTGATCAACAAAATGCCGGCGATCCGCAATACCGGCCGATGATGCCCGATTATGCCAACTCGGCTGCTTTTTGCGCCGCAAGCGATCTCGTATTCAAGGGACTGGCGCAACCCAGCGGTTACACCGAACCGCTACTGCATGCCTGGCGGCTTAAAGTGAAGGCTCGGTGCGCAAGCGCATCCTAAAAACCATCATTATTTTTAACATGAAACACGCGCAGCGACGTACTTTCGGCTACGCCCCCCTCGCTGCGCTCTCCCCGCTTCCGGGAGAGACCCCTGTCGCAAATTCCCCGACCGAATTGTGCCCTATGAACCTTGCCGTAGGGTGCGCTTGCGCACCATTTTGGAGTAAGCGCACCAAGCCAAACCGCTCCCTCCCCCGA
>CAIRBC010000518.1 GCA_903876685.1 uncultured Nitrosomonadales bacterium
ATTGGTGGTGATAGGTGGATTTGAACCACCGACCTCAGCGTTATGAGTGCTGCGCTCTAACCACCTGAGCTATATCACCTTACGAAGCGCGGCATTATCCATATTTCGTACTATCTTGTCAATGTACAAGCGACATCCTTCAATTCGCTTCCGGGGAAGTCTTTTATTATTTCAGTCAGCAAAGCGTTATTTTTTGGCTCCAGTCCGTTCAGCAAGAATTTTGTCACTTTGATTTTACTGGCACGTTCACCGATTTGTGCACTATGTATATCCTTGCTGCGTCGTAATTCATCGAGGAAACGTTGCGCTGCATCCTTGGTCTTGAACATGCCAAGCGAAATGGCATTTAGCCAGGGACCTGCTTCCGAGATGATGAAATAATCTTCGATACCGATGGATTTGAGTTGTGCAATTTTTCGGTTCGCCATTGCCTTGTCCTTTATGGGCGGAATATATACCCAGTAAACAATAGGGTATTCGATCAGCCGTTGGCTGAATTTATTAGCTGGCTGAAGCTTGCTTAAGGCAGTCGTTGCACGCTCCAGATCAGTACCCGAGAATTCGCCCCATTCCAGGCAATGACCGTTAAGTAAAGCAGGTGCCGGAGTGGCTGCAGAAGAAGCTGGTAGCGGGGTTGATGCCGCTGGCAAGGATGCCGGTGGCAAGACGGAGGTCAGGTCTGAGACGGCTGAGGCTGCCACATGTTTATCTGATGGTGTTAGTAGTACGATTTTTTCTTCATGTAGAGGGAGTGCTTGCGATGTCACCTGGTCATCAAACAGTCCGCCCCAGCGCATGACAGCGAAAAAGATTACATTTCCTAGCAACAAAATCCAGAACAATGCTTTCATTTTTTTTCCTGTGAAATTAAATAAAGACCTTGTAGTACCAGATTATCCACTACTAGCAGCGGTTGCTTTAGTCGATCGCGTAAAACTGCTGCAGCGCCACCGCTTAAAACAATCGGAGCGGAGTCATCTTCGAGCTGTGCATATTGTCGATCGATTGCTCCGCAACTGGCTTGAAGCGCGCCACTGTATAGTGCATCAGCGGTATTTTTCGGGAATACAGCATATTCTCCGGGCGCGGCATGCAATTGTGCGGTTGCACCGTACAGGCTGTGTCGCATTAGCGTTACTCCGGGCAATATCAGCCCACCCTGAAATTCTCCGCTGGCTGATAGTGCATCAATGGTAGTTGCCGTGCCGCTACTGACTACCAGACAGGTACCTTTCACCAGCTGCCATGCTGCAATCATTGCAGCCCAACGGTCGCAGCCCAGTTGTGCCGGATTGGCATAGCCATTGTGTACGCCGCATTGAGATTTTTGCGCAACAATAAAATGAACTTCTACCGCTAATTGTGCGGCGGCATCACGTATAGTTTGCGCGATCAATTCCCCTGCAACATTGCTTGCCCAGATTTCCCGGATACCCTGCACATCGCCAAGCTGGCCTAATAAATTCCCCGCCTCTTCAACGGGTAAAACACCCATGTGCTTTTCACCCTGTAAAGTCCACTTGATGCGTGAGTTGCCTGCGTCGATCAGCAATATCATTCCAGATTTCCTGATTCCCCGGTGTTGAAAAGCCGCATACCCTGTTCCGTTTCCAGGCATAACTCGCCACGGGCACTGACGCCGCGAGCAATACCAGTCACGCGTGTACCATCTGCCATGCGTAATTGCATCAGCTGGTTTTGATAAATATGGTAAAGCTGCCATTCTTCGATGAATGCCGCAAAGCCGCCTTGGGCAAATTGTTGAAGCGTGAGTCCCAATGACTGTAACAAAACGGCAAGTAGCTGATTACGCGTGGGCATTACCAGGCAGACCTCATCCAGAGCGATAGCGGGCTGATCTATCAGAGCGGCAAGATTGTCAGGTAAGGCATAATTCAGACCGATGCCGATCACCACTGCACTGGGTCCTAACATATCACCTTGGGCTTCGATTAATACGCCGCCGAGTTTTCCCTGCAAGGTCAGAATGTCATTGGGCCATTTTAATCGCAGATCTTGCGCACCCAGTCCCTGCAGCGCGCGCGCTATCGCTACCCCCACCGCCAGGCTCAGGCCGGATAGGGCGTTCAGGCCGCAGTCAAAACGCCATAATAGTGAAAATGTCAGTGAACTACCCAGGTTGGAGCGCCATATACGCCCCATCCGCCCGCGTCCGGCGGTTTGAAGTTCTACCGCCAGCACGCTGCCAATTGGAGCCGCCTCACGGATGGCACGTTGTAACAGCAAGGTATTACTGGAAGCGGTCTGTGGCATTATCTCGATATGAAATTGACGGCCACTATCGCCCAGCCCTTGTGAGATTTCTGCCAAGTTCAGTTGCTGCCAGGGATGTGAAAGCCGATAACCGCGACCGCGTATCCGTTGTAGCGTGATACCATATTTTTCAATATTATCCAATGCATTGAACACACTAGTTCGCGAGATGCCTAGCTGTGCTGCCAATACTTCGCCGGAATGAAATTCACCATCCGCAAGCATGTATAGCAATTGCCAGCTGCGAACAGACATCCCGGTTTCCTCAGGCGTGTTCATGAGCATTTCCGGTTAGTGCGAATCATTTTTCTGACCGGAATGATTTGCCGTCATACCAGGCTGACCGCCGATGAAACTTAGAATTTCTTCGCGCCGGAGTGCTGCATCCTGATAGCCAAGATTGATTAAGGCTCTGCAATATTTTCCCTCTGACAAAAGATAACTGACTAGCGTGGAACCGCTATGCTGCATGGCACCGACCAGGCGCAATAACAGGCGTATCGTCCAGGGCAATTCGTTCGCATGGTGTTCGGCAATTTTTTCGATAGGCTGGCTAGGAGAAATAACCAGTATATCTACATGCCTTATATCGGCTTCTGTGCGTGCAGAGGCTGACAACATCGCAGCCAGTTTGTTGATGCGCTGGACGCGCTCCAGATCGATTTCCATGTTGTCGAGAAACAGGCCGTTCAAAGCATGTCCGGCAATTTGTGCCAGACTTGGGTAGTCGCTCATATTGATTCGGTGAAGCTGGGCTGGATTTGTAGTTACGCCAATGACCAGTATCCGGGTTGCGCCCAGATGCAAGGCAGAGCTTATGGGTGCGATTTGTCGCATCGAGCCATCGCCGAAGTGTTCGCGGTTGATCAGATAAGCGGGAAAGAAAAAGGGTAGCGCAGCAGAGGCGAGCAGGTGTTTGATTTCGATTTTGGTTGGTACGCCAATGCGGCGTGCGCGGCGCCAGGGAATAATCTCGCCCACCCCTTGATAAAAACTGACCGATTGTCCTGAGCCATAACCAGACGCGGTAATGCTTAGCGCGTGCAACAGACCTGCATCTATGCTGTTTTGAATTTTTTCACAGGGAACAACAGCCTCCAGGAATTTGACTAGCGGCGAGTTATCCAGCAAGGAGATGTGTTTAAGCTTGTTGATGCCCAGACCGCTTAATAGCAGTCCGGCCATCCATAGCGAGGTGTTTTTGAGGACACCGGGGGCATCGGTGCGATACACCTGATTCGCGTGAAAATGTTTCCAGATATTGTCGAGGTAACGCACCCCGTGACGAAAATTTTGCGCATTAATCGCCAGCGCCGCTGCATTGAGTGCCCCGGCGGACGTTCCGCAAATCACCGGGAACGGGTTTGGTGCACGGCGCGGCAGAAATTCGGCAATCGCCTTGAGCACGCCGACCTGGTATGCGGCGCGTGCGCCACCCCCGGTCAGTATCAGCCCTAAACGGTTGTCCATTGCAAACCTATGCAACCTCAGCTTGCACCGAGTCCAGCGCGTCTTTTAGCGTCTCTTCAGGCAGCGCGTTCAAAGTTTCCGATAACATTTCGGCCGCAGCCATAATGCCATGCGGCAAAATTTTTGCATCGGTATTAGCGACCAGTACCGCCGCCGCACCCACTACTTTTAATAAGCGGGTACGTTCCACCATCAGTATTTCAATTTCCTGGCTTAATAAATCAACTTCCTGCTTGTTCATAAGATGTTTCCTCAAGAGAATTTTGGGCTTTTGCAGGTTCAGGTGCGCTTTACCATTGCAAATCGCATTGCCGATTATAGCTCAGCATAATCAAGCTGCACTGCATTTACATACATCTCGCATTAGTGTGGTGAAAATTTGATCTGTCAGGTGATTAATTTGTTATGATAAGCGGTTAATTCAGACTCGTATTGTTATGAACCCAATCATTCTGCCAGGTGGCGTACACGCAGTGTTATTATTGCATGGCCTGCAAAGCAGCCCTGCAGAACTGCAACCTTTGGCAAAACGGCTTAATCAGGCGGGATACACCGTTCATGTACCGCATTTACGCGGTTATGGTTTTACGCCGGGAGATACACCGCGCTCTGTCACTCACTGGCAGGATTGGCACGCACAGGCTCTTAACGAGTTTCATTCACTTAAACAAAAACATGAGACGGTAGCGATAGGGGGTTTGTGCATCGGCGCTGTGTTAAGTTTGAGTATAGCGGTCGAACTGGGTACGCAGGTATCCGCGTTATGTTTGCTTGCCACGACCTTGTGGTATGACGGCTGGAGTATCCCGTGGTATCGTTTTTTCAGGTATGTTGGTTATTATTCGCCGTTTCGCTATTATTACAGTTATCGAGAACGGGAACCGTTTGGCCTGAAAAATCAGCAATTGCGCAAATGGGTCGCGCGCGAAATGAGCCACAAGGATTCTTCCATCGTTGGTGCGAGCAAGCTCAATCTGCCGGCAATTCAGGAAGCGGAACGTATGATCAACCAGGTGAAAAAGTATTTAGTGCGCATCACGGCACCGGCCATCATTATTCATGCGGATGAAGATGATGTCGCTTCACCGCGCAATGCCAGATTTGTTGCTGAAAATATCGGGTCGTCGATGGTGGAGATGGTGCTGCTGCATAACAGTTATCACATGATTACCGTCGATAATGATCGGGAGCAGGTGGCAGCGGATACTATACGTTTTTTCAACAGGGTGTATGCCGATTGAAAATGCTGCTGCCGAATCGGCTTTACAATCTGTTACAATGCCGATAATTTCAAAGTTTAGTATTCAAAACTCATGAGCTCACTGCAAACCATACAACGCATGATGGTCGATCAATTTGACCTTAAAATGGAAAATCTGACACTCGATGCCCAGCTTGAAAGCCTGGGTCTGGATTCGTTGTCGGTGATCGAATTCATGTTTAACCTTGAAGATGAATTGAAAATAAAGCTGCCTGACGAGCGCGTGGAAATAAAAACCATTGGTGATGTCGTCAATATTCTGGATAAAATTATCGCAGAAAAACAAGGCTCAGTTCAGTAGGTATTGCAATGGTCAAGCGCGTCGTCATCACCGGCTTAGGCATTATTTCGCCGGTAGGAAAGTCTCCCGAAGAATTTTTCTGCAATTTGATGGCCGGAAATTCAGGCATCAAACGCTTGCAAGCTGATTTTGTAGAGCAGCTCTCGATACGCATCGCTGCCCAGATAGATTTCAATCCAGCCGCCTACTTCAGTAAAATTCAGCTCACCGGCATCGATCGTTTCAGCCAGTTTGCTCTGGTAGCAGCAGCGCAGGCGGTGCAGGATGCTCAGTTGGAATTAAGTGCCGCAGAACAGCTTCGCGCCGGTGTTTACATGGGTTCCTGTCTGGGTGGCGCCAGTGCGCTTGAGGAGGGTTATGTGCAGATTTTGCAGCGTGAGACGCCGCGCGTCAAACCCTTCAGCGTGCTGCTCACCATGAATAATGCGGCAGCTTCACACCTGTCTCTTAAATATCAGTTGCAAGGTCCGAATGTCACTTACGCAACCGCATGCGCTTCTTCGGCAATCGCGATCGGCGAGGCATACCGGCAAATCAAACATGGATATGCCGAGGTAATGCTGGCTGGCGGGGCTGAAGCAATGCTTACCCTGGGTGCGCTGAAGGCCTGGGAGGCTTTGCGTACCCTGGCTCAGGAAGATCCGCTGGATGCGGCTGCTTCTTGTAAACCTTTTGCAAAAAATCGCAGCGGTCTGGTGTTGGGGGAGGGCGCAGCTGTGCTGGTGCTGGAAGATGCAGAACGTGCGCTCGCTCGCGGTGCCAAAATTTATGCAGAATTGGCTGGCTATGATTGTTCGTCGGATGCCAGTCATATCACCAAACCCGATGCGGCAGGACAGGCTCGCACCATGCTAAAAGCGCTGTATGACGCAAAATTGCAACCCGCTGACATACACTATATTAACGCTCACGGCACGGCGACACTGGCTGGCGATATCGAGGAAACCCGTGCCATAAAGCAGGTATTCGGTGCGCATGTGCCACCGGTCAGTTCAAGCAAGTCGATGCATGGCCATTTGATGGGCGCGACCGGTGCAGTGGAATTTATGGCGGCAGTGTTGGCCTTGCAGCACAACGCCATTCCTCCTACCATCAACCTTCATGAACCGGATCCCGAGTGCGATCTGGATTATGTGCCTAACTTGGGTAGAACTGCGGTCAGTCTGGAGGCGGTGATGTCCAATTCCTTTGCTTTTGGCGGTAGTAATGCGGTATTAATTGCGAAACGCTTTGGTTGATCCTTTCCGGATTCGCCAATAGTATCAAATTTCGGTAGAATCCTGCATCCTATAAAACTATTGCTGAGGCTGCCATTTGGATATCAAGGAATTTTATCCGTTAGTCCAAAGAATCGCGCTGATGATCAGGCGGCCATTGCCTGCCAATATTCTGCTGGATGACCTGATTCAGGATGGGATGATCGGCTTGATTTCTGCGTTTCGCGAGCATGACCCCGCAACTTGCGTCCCCTTTCCGGCGTTTGCTGCCAGCAAAATTCGCTGGGCGATCATGGACGGTCTGCGCAGTGGCGACTGGGCGGAGCGTGGTGTAAGGCAGCGAGCAAACAAGGTTGGTAGAGTCATCAGCGAACTGGAAGCCGGATTATGCAGGCGACCCAGCTTGTTTGAAATTGCAAGCGCGCTCGGGGTGCGGGTTAATGATGTGGCAGTCATATTGTCGGAGGCGCATGGCCAGGAGTTTGTCAGCCTTTACGATGCAGAGGTTCCCGTTGATATTCCAGATGCGGGACTTGAGCCCTCCGTTATCGTCGAACGGCGTCAGGCGCATTCCCGTGCGGTGGCTTGTCTGAAATCACTGATGAGTATGGAGCGTCGTGCTTTTATCTTGTGCGTGATGTGTGAAATGAGCCTTGCGGAAGCATCCGCCGAATTAGGTGTAGGCAGATCCCGCGTCAGTCAGTTGAAAAAAGCCGCAGCGGAAAAACTGGCCGAATGCGCCGAAAGATCATCCGGCAGCATGGCTCACTAATCGATACGCAGCATCTTTTCAAGCAATTCCTTGACCACTGCCGGTTCGAAAGGCTTGTTGCAAACGCCTGAGACACCAGCCTGTTCTACTGCGGCCAGACGGCTCTGGTTGCTTTCGCTCGACACCATCAGGATAGGGACGGTACTCAACCAGCTTTGGGTGCGGATATGTTCTGTTAATTCACGGCCATCCATTTCCGGCATGTTGTAATCCGTTACCACCAGGTCAAAATAGTGATTTTGAATGATTTCCAGCGCCTGGCGGCCGTTGATTGCCTCGGTAATATGCTGGATGCCGAGATTCTCCAACACGTGACGTATGAAAGTGCGGGCAGAGCGACTGTCATCTACCAGCAGTACCTTGATCTGATCCAGGTCTATGCCGTTGCCAAGAGCAAATTTTGTGTTATCCGGGTTAAGATAGTCCAGCACGGTCGCCAATGCTTTCTTCAATTGCTCGATGGTGAAAGGCTTGCCGAGGATGGCACTTGAGCCATTTTGGCGCACCGGTTCCAGATAATGCGGGTTTGATTCGCTGGAAAGCAGAATGAAGGCGATATGGCTGGTCCGTTCATTGGCGCGCATATTTGCCACCAGTTCTCCGCCAGTCATGTCTGGCAGATGCATCGCGCTGATCACCAGATCCGGGCTTTGATGTTGCATGGCTGTTAGTGCGCTAGCCCCTTCTTGATAGGCGGATATGACCGAAATGCCCAAACTCCTCAATTGCGCCTCGATGAAATGGGACTGTGCAGGAGAAGGTTCAACCATAAACACGGATAGATCTCGAATGCTTGTCAGGAATGTCATTAAATTATTTAGTGTGGTGATGGATTCACGTTAATCTTGGGCGAATTTTAACGGTTTATTCACTCCCAATGGGTGTTTTTCGCAAAATTAATCATAATCAGGGAACAGTCGGTCATTTTAATAGTCCACACGAACGATTGGAAGTTGCGTAAGCGGCGGATGAAAGTTTTTAGGTTGTTTTGTCGTAAGAATGCCGCATGGTGGTAATATAGAGTTGATTTGACTCGTGTTTAATTGCGTAATGACAGGGCATTATCTGTAGCTCGGGTTAGGCGCGGTTTTTTGTGTCTTAACCCGACGTTTGCACCTGATTTGAATAATGCAATTAAACACGGGCATTCCGACTCCCGCCTGATCGCCGGTCGTGTAGTTGCATATTGTGAAGGAAGTACCTTGAGTAACAAATCAATCGAGCAAGAACCATTGCGTACTGTCGTCGAAGCTTCACTCGGCTTTTCACTGGAGCAGGAACATAACCCGCATCAGCTTGAGAGTTTGCTGCAAGAGTTGCAGCGGCAGCAAAGCGAGTTGCATCGGCAAAATGAAGCGTTACAGCAAGCGCATCTCGCCATGGAAAAATTGCGTGAGCGCGACAAGCTAAACAATTTATTTGTCGAATATGCACCTGCTTCGTTAGCAATGCTTGATCGCGATATGAATTACCTGGTGGTCAGTAAGCGGTGGAGGGAGGATTATTCGATTAAATGCCCTGACATTATCGGTGTTTCACACTATCAGGTATTTCCCGAAAATCAGCAAGTCTGGAAGACTAGGCATCTTCGTGCTTTGTCTGGCGAAGTGATGCGCGGCAACGAGGATCGCTTTGAAAGGCCTGATGGTTCGGTACAATGGCTATCTTGGGAAATTCGTCCCTGGTACGCGAGCGACGCTTCGATTGGCGGGATTATTATTAGTACCGAGGACATCAGCAAACACAAGCATCTTGAGGCGGCGCTGGTTGCCGTCGATGAAAAGCGCCAGTGTTCCATAGGACAAGAATTGCATGATAATGTAGGACAGCAGATTGCAGCGATTGGCTATCAAGCAAAGGCACTGGAGAAAATTTTATTCGCCTCGGGAAATCGGGAGGCTGCCACCAGCGTTGCCTCCATTGCATCTCAAGCGCAACAGGCCGTGGTGCAATGCAAGCAACTTGCGCAGGGCTTGCTGCCTTTTGAAATAGAGGGCAATGGATTAGTGGCCGCGTTACACATACTGGCATCCAGAATATCAAGCGCGTATTCGATTGTTTGCGATTTTATTTGTGAAAATGATGTGCTCATTACTGATATGAACCTGGCTCTCAATTATTATCGTATTGCGCAGGAGGCGGTTCACAATGCCATCCATCATGGTCACGCGCAACAGGTCAGCCTATTTTTAGAGTCAGCGGGGGGTAATCTCAGACTGGTGATTTCTGATGACGGGTGCGGTTTGATAGCCGCACCGGCAAAGCGCAGCACTTCCTCCGGGATGGGTATTAAAATTATGCATTATCGCGCCCGACAATGTAGAGCGAAACTCAAGATGTCATCGAGGGCGCAAGGCGGCACGGAAGTCAGCGTAGAAATGCGAGCAGATTAGCATGTTGACGGGTTTGAAATCCAGACTGATGCTGGTTGATGATCATGCCATGTTAAGGCATGGCATGGCTATGTTGTTTAATGCAGAACCTGATCTGGAGGTGTGCGCCGAGGCTGAAGATGGCAGTGAAGCAATGGCCTTGCTGGAGTCTGAACATCAGCCCGACCTGGTGCTGGTAGATATTTCACTGAAAACATTCTCGGGCTTTGAACTGATCAAAAGTATGCATTTGCTGATTCCCGCGCTGCCTGTGTTAGTGGTTTCCATGCATGATGAAAATGCTTATGCGGAGCGTGCTTTGCGAACCGGTGCGCGGGGCTATGTGATGAAGCAGGAGTCTGGCGAAGTGTTGATAGCAGCGGCTAGAGAAGTTTTAAAGGGCAATTATTATCTGAGTGAAGCCATGCATGGCAAGTTGCTGAATCGCTTTGTCACCGGGAATTCAGATAGCGAATTATTGATTAACAGTCTGACCCCCAGTGAGTTTGAAGTATTGCATCTGATTGGGGCGGGGTACAGCAGTCGGGAAATAGCCCTGTTGCTCAGTCGTAGTATCAAAACCATCGAAGTGCATCGTGCCAACATACGCGCAAAATTGCAATTGAAAAATGGCGCTGATTTGATACGCTATGCCACCCATTGGATTGCGGCCGAACATTAAGATAAAACGGCTGAGTATTGATGCTAAAGGCTGTCTACGTGCAGCCGCCGCCAATTAGCTATAAGAGAAACCCTTAGTATGGAACAAGGGTTTTCCCGATTTACCCTTAAAGCTGACAAGGTTACGATGTTATTCTTGTTCCACGTTGGGCTTTCATATGAGCAAAGCAGTAGAAACCAAGCTTGACAAAGCAGTTGTCAGTAAAAATTCTCCCGAAGCACCCGTCAATTCGTCGGTCGAGGAACGTAATTTTATTGCTGAAAAAGCCGGAAAAAAACCGTCCAGGCCACGCAGAGTCAAGAACCAAAAAAATGCACTGCCAGAGCCTGCAGAAGTACGTAATTTTGTCGTCGGTATCGGCGCCTCAGCAGGCGGACTGGAAGCGCTATCAGATTTGATCGGCGTGTTGCCGGATGATCTGGGTGTGCCCTATATCGTTGTACAGCATTTATCACCTACCCATCGCAGCATGATGGTTCCATTGCTGGCTCGTGAAACCTCGATGCTGGTGAAAGATGCGGAAGACGGTGAAATTCCGCTGAATAATGTTATTTATGTCACCCCCGCCAATTGGAACATCATTCTGAAGGACGGTGTCATGAGGTTGCTGGTGCCGGGTAAAACGATATTACCCAAACCTTCTGCCACCGCCTTGTTCAATTCCATGGCTGAAGAGAAAGGGGAAGACGCCATAGGGGTGATCTTGTCCGGCACAGGTTCTGATGGGGCTGCGGGTATTGCCGCGATCAAGGCCGCCGGTGGTTTTACCTTTGCCCAGGATCCTGAGGCGGCCAAATATAGCGGAATGCCTCAGGCAGCAATCAGCACCGGCTGCGTCGAATGGGTACTGACATGCAAGGGAATCGCCGAAGAAATCACGGCCATTGCACGTGCCCATGGCTTGATCAATCGTGCGACCAAACAAGAAAACGCTCCGGCCACCATGAAGGGGCTGCTGCAGATGGTTTATAAGCAGTCCAAGATCGACTTTTCTGGATATAAGGAAGCAACCTTATCACGCCGTGTCGAACGGCGCATGGCGGCTAACCGCCTGAATAATCTGGCATCCTACTTTGACTTTTGTAGCAAGAATCCGGACGAGCTGAATAAACTCAGCAAGGACATCCTGATTTCCGTGACGGCTTTCTTCCGGGATCGAAACAGCTTTGAGGGGTTGCGTAAGACACTGGCGGGGATTATTGCTGAAAAACAGTCCGGAGATGAAATTCGTATTTGGGTTCCCGGTTGCGCTACGGGGGAAGAAGCTTATTCAATCGGTATTATGCTTTCAGAGTTGCTGGGTAGTAAATTAGGCGAATACCGGATTCAAATTTTTGCCACCGACATCGACATGGAGGCAATGGCGGTCGGCCGTAAAGGAATTTACTCGGAAAGCTCGCTAGGCGAAGTCAGCGCTGAGACAACTTCGCGCTACTTCAGCAAGCGGGTGGATCACTATGAAATCGCGCGTCCGATCCGCGACATGGTGGTGTTTGCACGCCAGGATCTGGTGCTTGATCCCCCTTTTCTGCGACTGGATTTGATCAGTTGCCGTAATCTGCTGATCTATTTCCAGCCGCTGTTGCAAACACGCGTGCTTTCCATTTTTCATTTTGCACTCAGGCCGTCAGCCTATTTGTTTTTGGGAAAATCCGAGAGCATTGTGCATCAGGAAAATCTGTTTTCTCCCGTCAGCAAAGAGGCGCGGATCTTCAAGCGTGTCGCCGTCAAGGATCAACTATTTCCGATTCCGCTGTATACCAGCCAGGAATCTGCAGTGGGTTCAAAGCCGCCGATTACCATTACTGAACGTTCACAACGCAAGCAGGAGAATAAGCTACAAAAAGCTCTGTCCGAAATTTATGCACCGCCCAGTGTGCTGATTAACCGGAACCTGGATGTCATCGAAGTGCATGGTGATATGCAGGGCTATTTACATTTCCCCTCCGGCAAGCTGGAGATGAACCTTGCACAATTGTTGCGCCGTGAATGGCGTACCGAAGTGCAAACGCTAGTGCATCACGCTGAACAGAAACGCACCATTGCGACCGGGAGAATCCGTCCGATTAAAAACAGAAGCGGTCATAGTGTCAAGATAGAAGTGCATCCGGTCAACTCGCGCGATGAGCAGAAGCAGTTTCTGATCAGCTTCATATCTTTGACCACACAAGCGGGTGATACGCCTGTAGCAGAGCCACCGCAGAGCGATAATAGCGAGCTTGAAGACGAGCTGATTGCTACCCGTGAGCATTTGCAAACTGTCATTGAAGAACTGGAAACTTCCAATGAAGAATTGCAGGCGCTCAACGAAGAAATGCAGGCGGCTAATGAAGAGTTGCAGTCCTCAAACGAGGAACTGGAAGCCTCCAATGAAGAACTTCAGTCTACCAATGAAGAACTGACCACCGTCAACGAGGAATTGATCGTCAAGGGCAGCGAACTAAGCCTGGTAAATACCGAACTGGAGAATTTACAAAATTCCACTGGATTCTCATTGATACTGCTGGATCAGGATTATCGTTTGCAGCGTTATAACAAAGAAGCCGGCAGTTTATTCGGTTTCAGTGTTCATACCCTCGGCAAGACAGTTTACGGTCTGTCTGTTCCCGTGACTAGTGTAATGGAAACGGCGAAACTGGCGATGTCGGATGGGATCAAGCGGCAACAGCAAACCAGTTTTGGCGGGAAGCATTATAACGTGCTGTGTTTTCCTTACACCTCTCAGGATCAAACACTGGGTGGTGTTATCATTACTTACATTGATGAAACTGAGCTCATCGATGCTCAACGTAGTATATTGTCTAGCCAGGAACATCTGGTTTCAGTGATGCAAAATTCGCCCATGCTGATTAGCATCAAGAATCCTGCCGGACAGTATCAGTTCGTTAATAAAGCCTTTGAAAGCCTGTTCGAATTGAAGCAGGCCAACATTTTAGGCAAAACGGATACTCAGGCATTCCCTGAAGATATCTCGATACTCTTTGAAAGGTTACACTTTGCTGTGCTGCATAAAAAAGCGCGGGTAGAGGCAGAAGAACTTATCCAGGTGAACCATCAGCCTTACTGGTTTTCCTTCATCTGCTATCCGATTAATGACGATCAAGGTTCCATCCGCTCGGTTTGTTGTCAGGCAATCAACATTACCGAACGTAGAGAATTGGATGAGCAGAAAAAACTGACCGCGAAATTTTTCGATGCCGCTAACGAGGGTATCGTTATTACGGATAGCCATAATAAAATCGTCAAGGTTAATCCTGCTTTTGCCAAAGTCACCGGCTATGAGGCTACAGAAGCCATCGGCAAAACCCCAAAGATACTCAACTCAGGGAAGCAAAATGCCGAATTTTTTGCAAATATGTGGCAAAACATTAACGATCAGGGGTGGTGGCAGGGAGAGTTATGGAATCGCCACAAAAATGGCAATCTCTATCTGGAATGGCTGACGATCAATACCATTCGGGATGAACAGGGAAAACTGACCAACTACATCGCCATTTTCTCTGACATCACCTTAATCAAATCTTCGCAACAAAAGCTTGAATATCTGGTTGCTCATGATGAACTGACTGCGCTGCCAAATCGTAATGAACTCAGAGGACGTATGTCGCAGGCTTTTTCCCGGGCGAAAAGGCGCGACAGCAGTTTTGCACTGATGTATATCGATCTGGATAACTTCAAAAATGTGAACGACAATCTGGGGCATGATTGCGGTGATATGTTATTGCAGCAGGCAGCAGAAAGGCTCAGTTTATGTGTGCGCGGAGAAGATACCGTGGCGCGCATCGGTGGCGACGAATTTAATGTGCTGTTGGAAGATGTTTCGGAAACTCAGGTTGCCAATACGGCAGAGCGCATACTGGAGCATATTTCCAGACCCTATCTGGTCAAGGATCAACAGGTATTTGTCTCAGCCAGCATCGGCATTGCAATCTATCCAAAAGATGCCAATGATATGGAAACACTGACAAAAAATGCCGATTCCGCCATGTATCAGGCCAAGGATAAAGGCAAAAACAGTTACCAATTCTTTACTGCTGATCTGAAAAACAGAATTAGCCAGCGTATCGAACTGGAAAATGCACTGCACAAGGCGATAGCAGCGGATGAACTGAAATTGGTATTTCAACCTGAATTCGATTTGAAAACCTCCCGGTTGATCGGCGCGGAAGCGTTGCTGCGTTGGGATAGTCAATTGTTCGGTTCTGTTAGTCCCTCAGACTTTATTCCGATTGCCGAGGAGTCTGATCTTATTCTGGACATTGGTGAATGGGTTATTGAGCACGCGGCAGCACAACTGAATCAATGGAGCAAGGAAAATAATCCCTTGCCGGGTACACTGTTTGTGAATGTTGCTGCCAGGCAATTGATGCGGCAACCGCTATTGGCCATTATCACCCGGCAATTAAAAAAGTATTGTTTCCCTGCACGTTCGATTGGGATCGAAATTACCGAACGTACCCTGATGAACAATACTGATGAGATCGCCTTGAAGTTGCTTAAAATCGAGCAGGAAAATATACCTATTGCTATTGATGATTTTGGTACGGGCTATTCTTCCATGTCTTATCTGAAGGCGTTTCCAATTTCCTTTCTGAAGATTCCCAATCAATTTGTAGATGGAATCACCAGTAATGAAAGCGACAAGGGAATCGCTACCGCTATACATGGGGTGAGTGTTGCCCTCAAACTGGAAACGATTGCTGAAGGAATTGAAACAACCCAGCAATTAAATATGTTGCGTGAAATTGGATGCCACAGCGGGCAAGGCTATTTGTTGGGAAGACCGGTTGCTGCTGAAACATTTGCACATTTGTACCTTTGCGGAAATATTAACCGCACCACCCCGCCCTAAAGGACGAGGTTTCAGGGTGCGTAGGAGAGGGGTTCAAACCACTCCACGCTTAAAAGTGACCAATTGTTTGTAAATATTCGGCTAACCCATAGCCGTCCCATAAACCATCCTCAGCCAAGGGGTTTCGTAGGGTGCGGTTACGCACCAGAATTTATGATGCATCGAAATGGTGCTGCAGCGCACCCTC
>CAIRBC010000519.1 GCA_903876685.1 uncultured Nitrosomonadales bacterium
CCCTACCCATGAACCTCCATTTCGTAGGGTGCGCTTGCGCACCAATTTCATCGACCCTAGCCATTAACCTTCGCCCTCTCCCCAGCCCTCCCCCTTCGGGGGCGGGAGCGGTTTGGCTTGGTGCGCTTAGTCCAAAATGGTGCGCAAGCGCACCCTACGGCAAGGTTCATAGGGCACAATTCGGTCAGGGAATTTGCGACAGGGGTCTCTCCCGGAAGCGGGGAGAGCGCAGCGAGGGGGGCGTAGCCGTAAGTACGTCGCTGTGCGTGTTTCACGCTAAAGTAAATCCTCTGTCAGGGAATTCAGAAAGTTGACTATTGCAGCGGCTGAAGCGACCGGATTGCTAAATAACACCAAATGCGGCCCTTCAACCTCAAGTACCCGGGTCGCCGGTGCGAGCGCAAGCACCTCGTTCAGGCAGTCGCGCGGTACAACTTCGTCGTGGGTTGCGGCGAGATACATCAAGGGAGCCTGGCATGCTTGCAATTCCTGACGCACATCGACCGTAAGTGCGGCTCTGGAACGTGATGCAAGTACCTCTGAACTGACTCTGTCCCATGTTTCAACCTTGGCCTGAAAAAACTCAGGCTCTGTAAAACCGGGAATAAATAGACTCATACGCCCCATTGCGCGTAGCACTGCCACTACCGGTCCGGACAGGGCAAAGTTCAGCGGAACCAGTGCTGCCCTGGGCGGGGTGACAAAAGACCCGCACAGGATTAGCCCGGAAATCCTGGCTGGACATCGGGATGCGACCCTCAGCGCCAGTGGCCCGCCAAACGACCAACCGAGAATCACGAAGTTTTCCAGGGGGGCAATTTCGTCCAGCACCATCGACAACAGGCTGTCATAGTCGTTGGGTCCGGTATCCGGATAAACAATGATCTTCGGCTCAACCCAGTCTGGAAGATGACGCAACAACGGTCCAAAAAATACCTCGGTTCCGTCCAGTCCCGGCAGCAACACCAGTGTCGTCTGGTTATTCATGGCAACCTTTGCTTCAGACAATATAAATCTCCTTGAAATAAATCATTCACAAAAATGCAACGAGTCGGTTTTATATTCATAGACCCAAACTATGGGAAACCATTAATCAGGAGACTATAAACCATGACCGATTTTTTTAAACAGCTCACCATACAGCGCTGGGACGACCACCGATATTACCATCAGAGTCGTATTAACCAGAGCCTGCATTTGATCAGTGCCATCAGTTTTCTGGTTGCCTATGCGATGCTTTTCATAGATCCGGCTGTGGCTGGCTTGATGGGTGTGCTGTTCTCGATGGGCACTCGCCAGTCCGGCCATTTTTTCTTTGAACCCTTGGGCTACGATGAAATCAATCAGGCCACCAATGAATACAAGGAACAGATCAAGGTAGGCTTCAATCTGCACCGCAAGCTAGTGATTATATCCATCTGGGCTATCTCGCCATTGCTGTTGCTGGTTGATCCCAGTTTGCTCGGGTCGCTAGAGCCGCATACCTCCCTGACTGGCTTTATACATAATACCGGCCTGCTCTGGCTGTCGATCGGTGTGGTGGGTCTGCTGTTCAGAACCATCCATCTGTTTGTACTGAAAGATGTCATGACCGGACTGGTTTGGATGACCAAAATTCTGACGGATCCTTTCCATGACATTAAACAGTATTACCGGGCGCCACTCGCGCTGTTGCGCGGAGAACGCCTTGAAAAAATCACCGCAGAACAATTGACCAGAGCGTGATAAAAAATCTTCATTTCAATCAGGCCACTCAAGCCCGCTGTGATGAACCTGCGGGCTTGAATTTTGCCAGCAGCACTTCTCGCAGGATGCGCCGCTTGATCGACTTATTGTTCAGCGTAGCGGATTCCCACCACCAGCCATCACGTTGCATCTGTATTGCCGCGCGTATAAATCGATGCGAAACCTGCTCGAAATCTTCCTCCGTATAATTCAGGCTGAAGACGATCCGTCCGGTTCCTACCCAGCTTAACGCCAACCCTTCCAGGCGCAGGTAATATTGAAACAGCCAGTTATAGCAACCAGCTTGGGTATAGCACACCGTCCAGATGGTGGAGAGATTCGCCACCTGAAGTGGAATGCCAGCTACCGCCAGGTGCTGGTTAAGCGCCTCTGCCCGCTGGCTCCACCGCGCATCCAGGTCGCTGTATAACGCCTGAACTTCAGGGCTGTCCAGACTGGTCAAAAATACGTTCATCGCGCCCATCACATAAGGGTGTGAATTAAAGGTTCCGCGTGCAAAGCAGATGTCAGCGGGTGCTTCCTCCCTGAAACGCTTCATCCAGGCAGCCTTGCCGCACAACACACCAACCGGCAATCCGCCCCCCAGCGTTTTTCCGTAGGTCACCATATCGGCACGTACCTTGAAGTATTCCTGCGCCCCCCCAACTGCAAGTCGAAAGCCTACAAATACCTCATCAAAAATCAGCGCGATACCCTTGTCATCGCAAATCTTCCGTAGACTGTTCAGCCAGACGGTGTAGCTTTCTTTGCTGAAACCAGCCTTGCGTGAACTATCCAGCAAAGAGGAATCACCCGGGGCTGCCAGATTGGGGTGCAACGCCTGCAAGGGATTGACCAGTACGCAGGCTATGTCCTTGCGGTTGCGCAACACACGCAAGCTTGCATCACTCAATTCTGCTAAGGTAAAGGTATCTTTCTCAGTCACCGGATTGCCGATCCCGGGTTGTACATCGCCCCACCAGCCGTGATATGAACCACAGAAGCGCACCACCTTGTTACGTCTGCTATGGTAACGTGCCAGGCGCACCGCCTGCATCACGGCTTCGGTGCCGGACATATGAAAGGAAATCTGCTCCATGCCGGATATTTTTTGCAACCGACAGACATTGTCGGCAACCACCGGATGATAGGCGCCCAGCACCGGGCCCAGTTCCTTGACCAACTCTGCGCCTTGCGCGATACACTGTTTGTAATAGTCATACCCCAACAAATTAACCCCATAGGAACCTGTCAGGTCATAAAAAATATTTCCGTCCAGATCGGTCACCGTGACTCCGGAAGTCGCTTGTACAAACCCGCCGGATTTGAGGCCGCGCTCGATCAAGGAGCGAAACTGATAAGGAATCCGGTAAGCGCTGACAAATTGCAAGTCTGAAAGTCCATTGACAACCCGGGCTGTTTCTTGAATACTCTTGGGATAATGTTTTTGGAACTGTTCCAGCAAGGCATCAAAGGCCGCCTTTCGACGTTTAATGACCTGTTCAGGGGCGCCGTCAACGTTAAAAATATGCGCTTCGTCATAATGATAGTTTGGCAGCAACGTAGCCAGTCTGCGCGCGTTGCGTGGATGCCCTGCCAGCGAACGATGTTTGGCCAGTGATAGTTCTACCCGGTTTTTGACACGTTTCACGCCTGCGAGCAACAAAAGTCCCGCTGTGCCGTAGAGCGCTAACGAATTCAAAGGAATGAGTTCATTCATCACGGATACTCCTTAAATTGAAAAATAGTATTAAATAATATGAGCTTGCGGAAGATAATCTGGAAGGTACTGAGCCAGGAAGATCTCAATTTTCTGCTGACCAACCGGCTGCCACGGCGCTGGCTCACCCAGTTCATGGGATGGTTCAGCAAGATCGAGCAGCCCTGGATACGCGATATTTCCATCGCGATTTGGAAGTTCTTCTCGGGACTGGACTTGAGCGAAGCAAAAAAACAGTCTTTCAAGAGTATGCATGACTGTTTCATTCGCGAGCTCAAGCAAGGGGCCCGCCCGCTAGACAACGAACCTGACATTTTGACCAGTCCGGTGGATGCGATCATCGGTGCGCACGGCTCTATAGTAGGCACGCACATATTTCAGGCCAAAGGGTTTCCCTACACACTGGAGGAGTTGCTGGGTGTAGAAGAAAATATCGAAGACTGGAAAGAGGGCTACTTTGTGACCTTGCGCCTGACGGCCAGTATGTATCACCGCTTTCATGCCCCTTACGACTGCACCGTGCAAAGCGTTCGCTATTTTTCCGGCGACACCTGGAATGTCAATCCGATTGCTCTCAAGCGTATTGAAAAATTGTTCTGCAAGAATGAGCGAGCCTTCCTCCGTACCCGTCTCGACGGCAACGGTCGTTGCAAGAATCAGTCGGTCGCGCTGGTGCCGGTGGCAGCTATTCTGGTTGCCAGTATTCGCCTGCATTTTCTGAATACTCTGTTTCATCTAAAATACTCGGGGCAAAAAACCTTCAACTGTGCGGCAACTTTCAGCAAAGGTCAGGAAATGGGCTGGTTTCAGCATGGTTCAACCATCATCGTACTGGCTGGCAAAGGATTTTCCTTGTGCAGCCATTTACAGCAGGGCAGCCAGTTGCAAATGGGACAGGCGCTCATGCGCTGGAAGGACTGACTGGCAACGTTGAGCCGGCCCGGCTGCTGCCAGGAGTCTGATGCTGGGCAATGGTTTTACACAGAGTTTCTGCAAAGCTGTTATGCACCGCGTCCCAACTCAGCTGCGTGACACTGGCGGGTGCCGCGAGTCGGAGGGTATTTTGCAAAGCTTTGTCGCTGGCCAGCGCGGCGGCGGCTTCGATAAATTCAGCGGCTGCGCCGGGATTGATCAGCACTCCATTTTGTCCGGTGATGATTAACTCTCTGGCTGCTGCATTGGCATAGGACAGCACCGCCAAGCCGCTGGCGAGGGCTTCAGGTACGACATTGCCAAAGGTCTCAGTCAGGCTGGGAAACAGAAATACATCTCCTGAAGCATAGTGGGCAGCCAGATCTTCTCCTTTGCGTACACCGGCAAACACCGCTTGCGGGCAATCAGCTTGCAATTGCTTGCGTAGCGGACCATCGCCGACCAATACCAGCTTCGCACCGGGTAGCCGCAACCTGATTGTCTGAAAGGCTTCGATCACCAGCCCGACATTTTTCTCCCTGGCCAGTCGGCTGACAAACAGCACCACCACCTCATCCTGAGTGGCTCCCCAACTTTTGCGCAGCTCATGCGAGCGTTTTTCCGGTGAAAACAGCGAGGTGGCGACGCCGCGCGATAACAGCATGACTTTTTTATAACTTCGTTCCTGTAACTCACGCATCATGGCTCTGGTTGGAACCAGGGTGGCATCGGTACGGTTATGTAATTTGCACAAATAGCGGTCAATGAGCCTGGTAAACAGGCCTATCCCATAATGCTGCGAATAGCGGTGAAAGTTGGTATGAAAAGAACTGGTCACCGGCAGCTTGAGCTTGCTTGCGGCACATACCGCCGACCATCCTAGCGGTCCTTCGGTAGCCACATGTACAATATCCGGACGTTGTAGTGTCCATAATTTGCAAAGAGTGCCTTTCATCGGCAGACCCAGACGCAGATCCTGATAAGTCGGGATGGGCATGCCTTTGGCTAATACCAATTCCACGCCATCACCGCTGTGCAACTTGTCATCGACGGACTGTCGCGGTCTGATCAATTGCACCACAAAACCGCGTTGCAGCAAGCCTTCGACTATTCGACCCAGCGTCATCGCAACCCCGTTGACTTCCGGCGGGAAGGTTTCGGTTACTATCGCAATCCTGAGCCCTTGTTTGATTTTAAACTCCATGAAAACATCACCTGTATCAACATAAGTTCAGCATAGCCTGCTTTGATTGCAGAAAGATGACGATGCTGGGTTGACATTTTTATGATCATCGCTTTAGCCAGTTTGCGCAGGATTTTTGTCAGCAAAGTGCTTAAACAAGAAAATTGCAGCCATCCCCAGGCTGATCATCGCACCAAAACATCCGATCAGCGTTTGCAAAGAAATATGACCTGCGGTGGCACTTGCATAGATCGCCAGCATCACCAGCATACCGGCATTTTCATTGAAGCCCTGTACGGCAATGGAGCGACCCGCTGTCAGCAGGCTGCATCCTCTGTGCTGCAACAGCGCATTCATCGGCACCACAAAGAAGCCCGCCAGCGCACCGACCGTGACCAGCAGCAACCCGGCTGACCAAACCGAATCTATCAGCAGCATTAGCGGAATCAACAAGCCGATTAAAATTCCGAGTGGCAGCAGACTGGCGGCTCCGGATAGTGCAACCAGACGACTGGCCAGCACCGCGCCCATAATCACCCCCACTGCCGTCACACCCTGCAAATACGCGGCATGATCCAGTGAGAGTCCCAGGGATTCATTGGCCCAGCGTAACACGATCAATTGCAGAGTCGCCCCTACCCCCCAGAGCAACGTGGTCACCAGCATCGACAAGCCACCCAACTGGTCGCGCCACAGCAGCGAATTTTCACGGGAGAACTGCAGGCACAGCAGCACCGGGTGGAAAGAATGGCGATGATAACGCGCGCCACTGTCTGCAATCCTGAAACTCAGCAGTGTCGCAACACCGTTGAGCGCCAGCAGACATAACATACCCGCCAGCAAATGGCTTTGATTTGGCTGCCCCATCACGAAACCGGTCATGAGAGGGCTGACCAGCAGACCGCCCAGAACCGCACCCAGAATCACCGCACAAACGGTGGCGCCCTCAAAAAATCCGTTGGCGGTCACCAATTTTTCAGCAGGTAGAAATTCGGTGATCAGACCATATTTTGCCGGTGCATAAATGGCCGAACCCAGACCGGCGACGCCGATCGCAATCATCGGATCGACCGCACCCAACAACAGCAAGACCGCGCAAACCTTGAGAAAATTGGCTAGCAGCATGATCTTGCCCTTGGGGAGCGCATCGGAAAGTACCCCTGTAAAAGGCGCGAGCAACACATAGAACAGCGTAAAGCTGAGTTTCAGCAGCGGGATGACCCAGTCGGCTTCCGCCAGTTCCATGACTCTGGCAATCGCTACAATCAAGAAAGCATTGTCTGCCAGCGTGGAACAGAACTGCACGGCGAGCAGCCGGTAAAAATTGCGGGTCATGGTGCTAGCTCCTGATATTCAACTAACGGGCATGGCAAATTGCCACCCCTGATGATGAAACCCATCATGCCCGTTTCCCTGATGAACCCACTAGCCACTCCACTAGGTTGCCAAAAGACAGCAACCAAGTGGCTGGTTATCTCCCCATCCCTCTCCCGCAAGC
>CAIRBC010000520.1 GCA_903876685.1 uncultured Nitrosomonadales bacterium
CATGCCTTTGCTACCGACCCCAAACGCGGCATTTTTATCCTGTCATTCCTGGTGGTGGTGATCGGTGCATCGTTGCTGTTGTTTGCATGGCGTGCCCCTAAAATCGGGCTGGGCGGCAAGTTTGATCTGCTGTCGCGCGAATCGCTGCTGCTGTCGAATAATGTGCTGTTGTCGGTTGCTTCGGCTTCGGTGTTCATCGGTACCCTTTATCCGTTGTTCATGGATGCGCTGGGTCAGGGCAAGCTTTCGGTAGGTCCACCCTATTTCAATGCGGTATTCGTACCACTGATGGTACCGATGGTGTTGATGATGGGTCTCGGACCGTTGGCGCGCTGGAAGAAATTTTCGTTGCCTGAACTGGCAAAGCGGGTGCGCTGGGCGCTGGTGAGTGCGCTGGTGTTAGCCTTGTTGTTACCTTGGTTAATGGGTAGATGGTCGGTGATGATCTCATTGGCCTTCTTCCTGGCCTTCTGGATTATTTCCTCGATGGTATTGGGGCTGAAGGAACGGTTGAGCGGGCAGGGTGATTTCGTGCTGCGTTTCAAGGCGCAACCGTTGAGTTATTACGGGATGCAATTAGCCCATTTCGGCATCGCCATCTTTATCATCGGCGTGACTATGGTGAAGAGCTATGAGACCGAACGCGATGTGCGGATGAATGTGGGAGATACGGTGGAGGCGGGCGGTTACGAATTTCGCTTTAATGGCGTGCAGCAATCCCAGGGGCCGAATTATACAGCGGGGCGGGGCAGTGTGACCGCCAGCAAAAATGGCAAGTTGGTCACCGAACTTTATCCTGAGAAGCGCCAGTATAATTCTTCAGGTATGCCGATGACCGAGGCGGCTATTCAACCGGGGCTTACGCGAGACTTATATGTGTCGCTGGGAGAGGCAATACCGGAGGGGAATGGTGCTTGGGCGGTACGCGTGTATATCAAGCCTTTTGTCGACTGGATCTGGGCTGGATGCTTTTTGATGATGCTGGGCGGAGCACTGGCCATCGGCGACCGCCGTTATCGCATTCGTAAACTGGCGAGCGCAGCGATATTGTCAACCAAGGGAAAATGATCATGATGCGTTTCATACTTCCATTTGTGGTATTTGTGGTTTTGTCCGCTTTCTTGTATGTCGGACTCGGCTTGAACCCGCATGAAGTGCCTTCTCCACTGATTGGAAAGCCAGCCCCGGCCTTCAATCTGCCGCAGTTGCAGGAACCGGCCAAACAGTTCTCGCCGCAGGACATGAAAGGCAAGGTATGGATGCTCAACGTCTGGGCCTCTTGGTGTGCGGCCTGCAAGGATGAACATCATGTGTTGCTAGCCTTGGCGCGTCAGAATATTGTGCCGATTTATGGCATGGATTACAAGGATAAGAGAGAAGATGGCATGGCGGTGCTGCGTGACACCGGTGATCCTTACACGCTGGTGGTGTCTGATACCGAGGGGCGTATCGGCATTGATTACGGGGTATACGGCGTGCCGGAAACCTATGTGATCGACAAGCAGGGTGTGATCAAATACAAGCAGATCGGCGGGGTCAGTCAGCAGATTATGAATGAAAAAATACTTCCCATGATCAAGGAGTTGCAGTCAAAATGAGATATTTGTTGCTGTGCTGGTGTTTATTGTTCCCGGTGTTTTCGTATGCGGGTCAGGCGAAGGATATCGCGGAAGACCCGGTGTTGGAAAAACGCATGATTGGTCTGGCTGAAAATTTACGTTGTCTGGTCTGCCAGAATGAATCTCTGGCGAGTTCTCACGCCGATCTGGCCGAAGACTTGCGTCGCGAAGTGCGTGAACAGATGAAGAAGGGGATGGCCGATCAGCAGATCATCGATTATCTGGTGGCACGCTATGGCGATTTCGTTCTGTATGATCCGCCGGTGAAGAAAGCCACGCTGATACTCTGGTATGGTCCGTTTGCGCTGCTGCTATTGGGCTGTATGGTGCTGGTTTACCAGATGAAAAAACGCATGAAACACATCAGGGAAGCGGATTTTTCCGAGGCTGATGCCAAGCGTGCCGCAGCGCTATTGAATGAAGCACCTGAAGCAACTCAATCAAAAAAAATTAAGGATCCACAAACATGATTTTATTCTGGTCAATTTGTGCGGCGCTGCTATTGGTGGCGCTGTCGTTTGTGGTATGGCCGCTCTGGCGCAAGGTCAGCAACAAAAACGAGGTGTTGCGCGATGCCGCCAATCTGGAGATATTGCGCGATCAGTCTACCGAACTGGAAGCGGATTTGCGTAACGATCTGTTGACGCAGGATGCTTATGAGCAGGGTAAACGGGAATTGCAGTCGCGCCTGCTGGAAGAAGTCAAGGTTACCGATAAGCCAGTCATGCTGCCGCATAATCCTGCCAGGGTGCTGGCGGTGGTGCTGGCCGTGCTGCTGCCACTGATTGCAGTGCCGCTTTATCTAAAGAATGGCAGTCCGGAAGGCATCAACTTTGTCGGAGAATCCGGGATGGTCAATCCGGAAGTGGCGTTGCATCTCTTACAAAAAAAGGTGGAGAAGCACCCCGATGACCCTAATAATCTGGTGATGCTGGCGCGTACCTATGGCGAATTACAGCGTTTCGCGGAGGCAACCTCCACCTATGCAAAACTGGTGGCGCTGGTGCCGGAGGAAGCTCAGGTATGGGCTGAATATGCTGATGCTACGGCAATGGTCAATAATCGCTCCTTGAAAGGTGCGCCGACCCAATATATCAAGAAGGCACTTGAGCTCGATGGAAATCATCCGCTTGCGCTCGAATTGGCGGGTTCTGCGGAAATGGAAAGTGGCGATTATGCCAATGCGATAGCCCACTGGACCACTCTGGTTAGCCTGCTGCCACCGGATAATTCAGAATTGCAAATCATTCGACACAGTATTCAGCAGGCACGCAAAATGCTGGAGGCACAGCCAGGTGGTAAGGAAATACTGGCTAAACTGCCCGCACAAGCCGTCGTCGTCGCAAAGTCGGCCGCTTCGATTAGTGGCAAGATCAGCTTGAGCCCGTCCCTGGCAAGCAAAGTATCGCCTACCGATACGGTGTATATATTTGCTCGTGACCCGAATGGCGGGAAGCCGCTGGCGGTCTTGCGTAAACAGGTTATTGATTTGCCTTTGCAATTCACGCTTGACGATACCCTGGCGTTGATGCCTCAGTCAAAACTCTCCATGTTTGATCAGGTGAAGGTGGTGGCGCGCGTTTCCAAATCCGGTAACCCCATCGCACAACCTGGCGATTTGCAAGGGACTGCGGGGATCGTAAAAAACACGGCTCAGGGCTTGAATATTGTGATCGACACGGTATCTAATTAACCATATGATTTAATATAATAGTAACTGATTATTTGATATTACATTTATATATTGCGGCCAATAAAATTTTTTTAATCAAAAAATCGTTAGCTTCGCGTGAAGGGTGAGAGTGAGCTCAAACCTTGGTGAAGCATCGCAAAAAGTTATTGTAAATGAGCCAAAATTGTTTTTTTGGGTCGCGACGATAAGGTCCAGATATAAGGTTGTGAGGGATGCACTTGGGGTTGTTTCTAAAGTTCAAGTCTTTGGAAACAATCAATAACTTTGCAAATGCACATATTTCGTTAGGGAATCAGGAGAAAGAAAATTGCCCATTTTTTTATTTGGCACCGGTCGATGTGGTTCCACGCATCTGCAAAGGCTTATATCTCTTCATTCTACTACTTGGGTTTGGGGGGAGCATGAGGGATTTCTTATAAATATTTTACAGGGTATGCATCGCTTTGAGTCATCGCAGTGCCTTGGTGAAACTTGCTTTGGAGATGAGTACTTTGCTGATGATCAGGAATTGTTAAAGCATCTTTTAGATGGAGTTGGTAACATTGCCTGGTTAAACCGTCTTTCGCGAAGTAAGTTACGTTTGGAAATTACACAAATGATTGAGAAAATGTTCTCAGAAAACTTACCTGCCGGCTACGAAGACTGGGGATTTAAAGAAATTCTCTATGGAAACAGAAATGAGGTACCTGGTGATTTGTTGGAGATATTTCCGGCTTCGATAGCTGCGTTTATCTTCAGAGATCCGAAAGAAACAATCAGAAGTATGTTGACTTCA
>CAIRBC010000521.1 GCA_903876685.1 uncultured Nitrosomonadales bacterium
CCCTTCGGGGGAGGGAGCGGTTTGGCGTGGTGCGCTTACTCCAAAATGGTGCGCAAGCGCACCCTACGGTCTGGTTCAGAGGGCACAATTCGGTCGAAAATTTCGACTGGGGTCTCTCCCGCAAGCGGGGAGAGCGCAGCGAGGGGGGCGTAGCCGGGAGTACGATCGCTACGCGTGTTTCACCCTAAACAAAGTATCCAGCCGAATTAGTGGTGTTCACAGCGTGAGATAATCGACGATAGCCTGATTTCTAGTGCGGTAGCCAGCTTGTTCAAGGTAATTAGCGAAGGTATGGCACGACCGCGTTCGACCTGCCCCAGGTAACTGCGGTTCAACTCTGCCCGTTCCGCCAGTTGCTCCTGCGACCAACCCCGCTCTACGCGCAATTGTCGCAATACCGATGCAAATTCCCTCCAGGACTCGGTCATGGCAATATCCGCTCGTTCAGTGCAATTCATGCTGCGAGTTGGCTTGCGTGATAATACTGCCCGGTGGAACGGAACGAGTTAGCCATACATTGCCGCCTATGCTCGACTTGGCGCCGATGGTGATGCGGCCTAACAAGGTGGCACCGGCATAGACCACTACCTCATCTTCGAGTATCGGATGGCGTGGCTGACCTTTTTCCAGTGCACCATCTTCACCCTGAGTGAAACGCTTGGCTCCCAGCGTTACTGCCTGATACAAGCGCACGCGACTGCCGATGATCGCCGTTTCTCCAATCACCACGCCCGTTCCGTGATCAACAAAAAATCCACTGCCGATGGAAGCGCCCGGATGAATATCGATGCCTGTTTCCGAATGCGCAATTTCAGAAATGATACGGGCGATCATCGGCACAGACAGCTTGTACAGTTGGTGGGCGATACGGTGATGAATCATCGCGCAGGCACCGGGATAGCACAACAAAATCTCATCCACACTGCGCGCCGCAGGATCCCCGTTATAGGCGGCACGCACATCCGTATCCAGCATACTGCGCACCCGAGGCAAGGCAGCCGCAAAGGTGCGCACAATATTAAACGCCAGAGCAGCAAAGTTTTGTTCTGTCTCATTACCTTGAATACGCGAGGTATATTGCAATTCCAACAAGACCTGCTGATGTAACGCATGCAGCGCGCTATCCAGGGTATGAGCGACATAAAAATCCTCGCTTTCCTGACGCAAATCGGGTGGGCCGAGCCGCATCGGAAAAAGTGCACCCCGCAAGGCATTCATAATTTCCCGCACCGGGCCAGGCGCTGGTAATTCGCGCCCGCCGCATTCATGGTTACGCGCACAGGATTCACGCCAGTCCCGACGAATTGCGCGCAGTTCACCCACCACCTGATCGAGTTTCCAGTTGGGCTGCAATTCAGGCGTGTCACGCATTTTCATAGTGCCTGGCCAGTCCCGTCAAAGATGCCTTCGTAAAGAATCGAGCTCAAATAACGCTCACCCGAATCAGGAAGAATAACCACGATGGTTTTGCCCTTGTTTTCCGGACGTTTCGCCAGTCGAGCCGCGACAGCGGTGGCAGCGCCACAGGAAATTCCGGAAAGGATGCCTTCTTCCCGTGCCAGACGACGGGCATACAAGATCGCTTCATCATTACTCACCGTTTCGATGCTGTCGACCAGCTCCAAATCCAGAATTGGTGGGACAAAGCCGGCACCTATCCCCTGAATCTTGTGAGGTCCGGGTTGCAGAGGCTGACCCGCCCGTTTCTGGGTCAGTATTGGGCTGTGCGATGGCTCGACCGCCACTGACGTTATTTGACGACCGCGCGTCTTTTTGAAATAACGCGACACACCGGTAATCGTGCCGCCGGTACCCACCCCGGAAACGAATATATCCACCTGTCCATCCGTGTCATTCCAGATTTCGGGGCCGGTAGTGGCCTCATGTATCGCCGGGTTGGCTGGATTTTCGAATTGTTGCAGCAGCAGATATTTGGGATCGGATTCAGCGATTTCACGCGCTTTTGCAATCGCCCCGCCCATTCCTTTGGCTCCTTCGGTCAAGACCAGTTTCGCACCCAGCGCAATCAACAACTTGCGTCGCTCTATGCTCATCGTTTCCGGCATGGTCAACGTCAGTGGAATACTCCGCGCTGCGGCTACGAAGGCCAGCGCGATGCCAGTATTACCGCTGGTTGGTTCTACCAGTTCGCGACCGGGTGTGAGCAGACCCTTTTTCTCGGCATCATTGATCATCGCGGCACCGATACGACATTTCACCGAATAGGCCGGATTGCGCCCCTCAATTTTTGCCAAGACGGTCGCCTCAGCGCCATCCGTGACGTGATTCAAACGTACCAGCGGCGTATTGCCGATAGACTGGGAATTATCTGTAAACCAGTGAGACATGCTATTCTCCTAATAATTATTCGTGTATAGACGGCAACTTGCGATTCAACCAACCCAATCTGGGATTGCCATTGCCTTCGAAACCTTCAGTCACATTGTAGGCATTGGAAAAACCCGCTTGTGTGGCAGCCTGCGCTGCGCTGATTGAACGTACACCGCTGCGGCATAGAAACAACACCACCTCGTTTTTATCGCTCAAGGCCTCCAACTCAGCAATGAATTGCTTATTGATTGACCTTTCAACGCCATGCAACCACTCGATATGCGCTGCATTAGGGACATGACCCGTCTGCTGCAATTCCTGTAAGGTACGCACATCTATCAATCCGGCTTGCCCCTCGGAAAACAGCGTCCATGCCTGTTCCGGGGTGACATTGCCTGCATATTTCAATCCTGCCACCCGTGCTGCCTGACCCGAAGCAGCAAGAATCGGGTTGGAGGTGTCTATTGCAGTTTCATTTTCGGTTGCGGTGACCATAAAATCTCCATAAATTAAATTTGACAAGCGGTGTTACGACTTGACCGCCTGGTTCAATTTTGAACAGCTATATTATGCGCACAGCTTTAGTTGAAAAAGCAAGAAATATTGCTATGCTTAGCATAATCTGGAATATAGCTTCGAGCACCCGCCTTTAAAAACCCGAACTTTTCCAGTCCAGGTTTAAGGTCATCATTCGCTACACGGCTTATTTACGCGTATAGATTTGATCGAAGATCCCCCCGTCTGCGAAATGGGTCTTCTGTGCCTTTGTCCAACCACCGAATACCGTATCGATGGTGATTAAATTAAGCTTTGGAAAGCGAGTCAGATATTTGGCTGCAATTTTAGGATCAGTGGGGCGATAAAAATTCTTCGCCGCAATTTCCTGCCCTTCCGGAGTATACAAATATTCCAGATAAGCCTCGGCAACGCGACGAGTACCGTGTTTATCTACATTTTTATCGACCACCGCTACCGGAGGTTCAGCCAGAATGCTCAACGAAGGAAATACCACCTCAAACTTATCCTCGCCGAATTCCTTTTTGACCAGATAGGCTTCATTTTCCCAGGTAATCAATACATCGCCGATTTCTCGTTCGGAAAATGTGACTGTAGAGCCACGCGCGCCTGAATCCAGCACCGGTACATTGCCATATAATTTGGAAACATATTCTTGCGCCTTGAGCTGATCATTATTGCCCAGCTTCAGTCCATAGCCCCAAGCCGCCAGATAATTCCAGCGCGCGCCTCCAGAAGTTTTAGGATTGGGTGTAATCACGGACACACCCGGCTTGATCAAATCGCTCCAGTCCTTGATATTTTTAGGGTTACCCTTACGCACCAGCAACACGATGGTTGAGGTATAGGGCGAGCTGTTATTTTTCAAGCGTTTTTGCCAGTCGGCAGGAATCAGCTTCGCCTTATCATGCAGCGCATCAATATCGGCTGCCAGCGCCAGCGTGGCAACATCCGCCTCCAAACCGTCAATGATGGAACGTGCCTGTTTGCCGGAGCCTCCGTGTGAGGATTTAACGGTGACATTGTCCCCGGTTTTGGCTTTGTAGTATTTCGCGAAGGCGGCACTGTATTCCTGATAAAACTCGCGGGTCGGATCATAGGATACGTTAAGCAGACTGATGTCTGCTGCAAACAGCTTGGTCGATAAGGTAGCCGCTAACAGCAACGCAGTAAATTTTGATAATTTCATGGCTTCTCCAGTTTGAATTGATGCTAAATCAGGCGATAACGCCGATACCGCATTCTGTTACGACATCGATTCCAGGTAAACCAAGATATTTTCGCTTGCTTAGCAGAATATTGAATAAGGATGGTAGGTCGGATACATCTTTGCCCGACATTTCAGGTAGGTAGGTCGGGCAGCGCTTTGCCAGCCAATTCAAAATTTCAGGTAGTGATGTCCAAAAAACCTTCAGCTCTGAAAGTCAGTACCAGCGTATCGCGATGTCCACCTTCAGCAACAGGCTGTATCGGCGTTGATTCGTGGATGACACGATGATCATCGAGCAACAGCAAAGTCCAAGGCTCAATTAACGTGAAGCGCTGCCCGTGCGGGCCTTCCGCTTCAAAAATTCGACTCTCGCCGCCACTGATATTCTGTCTTTCTACCAGTAATATGGCCACAAAATCAACACCATCGCGATGCGCCCCTTCGGGTGTGGGACGACCAATGCCGTTCGAAGTATCGATCCTGAATTGATGCGCTTCAACGTACCAAGTCAGCACTCCCTTGACTTCGGAACAGATACCAGCCAGCGCCAGCAATAATTTAAACCAGAGTGGCTTCGCAATAGTCAGTTGCGACATAGGCTCGAATAAGCGGTGCATTCCACCATGTAGTGCGTTATATTCCAGTGGCTGATAATGCGCGCGGTGGTTTACTTGCGTTACTGCCTTCTGCTCGACGATAAAACTTGAATGCCGCCGCCTCCGATAGCGCCCCCCATCTTTTAAATAATTATCCAGCGGTAAATCAGCCCAATCAGCCTTGATTGACTCCAAGTCTGCAGGCGATAGACCGAATAGGGTGTGAATACCTGTCGCATTTAATAGTGGATCCTGTTTTCAAGACAATGTTTAAGCAATAGTTTAAGCTGCGCGATGTTAATAATGGATAAGAAAAATGAGTGAATCAAAGCAAAGGAAAGTTCACACAGCAGAGTTCAAGGCCAAGGTTGGTCTTGAGGCAATTCGAGGGGTAAAGTCGATCAACGATATAGGCCAGGAGTTTGGCGTTCATCCCGTTATGGATCTGGATGACCTGCTCGTTGTAATGCAGTTGCAGCGGGGCCAATTCGGCCGGGTAAACTGGTTTTTCCAGTTCTCGTTCAGCCTGATCGTCATCAGCAATATACCCGCACCCAGCGCCGCCAGCAACTTTCCCATCGTGGTTTGTGCCAGGAGATCCACACCCTTGCTGCCCGGCGCTTACAGTCCGCAAGCAAGCAGCTTTTTCAGCTATATTTCGTGTTAGCATCGCATGAAACCAATAACAGGTGCTGAGATGAATAATTTGTTAAGTGCATTCACTGATGAGATTAGAAAGCTCCTTGATACTTGGTTACCTCAATTGTCCACCGATTGGTGGAAGCGCAACGTATTGGAAATATTGACTTACCAGCAACAAGAAAGAGTCAAGCAATCACGCATTGATAACTTGTCCGGCCTCGATCTGGCCGCTTTGCTGCGAATACTCGATCAAAACTGGTTCGAGCTATCGCAGCGATTAAACTGGCCGAAAGAAGGTCGCAACTGGCTTAAAGAAACGCAGACGATACGCAACCGCTGGGCGCACGCCACAGCTGCCGAAACCGATCCACACGACGCCTATCGCGATGCCGACACTTTGGGTCGTCTGGCCAGAATGCTGGGCATCAGCGATGCGGCACAAGCACACATAGCAGCTTGCAAACATCAGCAATTGACACGGCTTTCTCCCCCGGTTGTAGCAGCCCAACCTCAGCCACCTATTACATCTGCACCTGAGCATTCCGCGCCTGCCGTTGCAGCAACACCTCAGTCAACTACCATCCATGAAGGTTTTGCACCCGGCCAACTGGTGCGCCTAAAATCCAATCGAGACAATGTGTTCCCCATTCTTTCGGTGTTACCCAACGCCGGTGGAGAGTGCCGTTATTCTGTTTTTGAGGGTGGCAGGCCAACGAATTACTATGCAAGCCAACTTGAAAACATCCCGGACGTGCGGGACGAGCGAACGCCGATTCAGCTCGCAGAATTTCACGCTCGCCTGACCTCACTTTTGTTGTCCGCGCCGTCAGCCGCCAACCTTTATTCGCTGCATTCCGGGCGAGTGAATTTCGTTCCCTATCAGTACCGCCCGGTGCTCAAGCTGCTGCGAGCGGATCGCCCACGCCTGCTGATCGCCGACGATGTGGGTGTCGGAAAAACCATCGAAGCAGGGTTGATCCTGAAAGAGTTGCAAGCCCGCTCCGAAATTAAATCGGTGCTGATCATTTGTCCAAAACCGCTGGTGGCCGAAGGGAAATGGCGCGGCGAGATGAAGCGTTTTGGCGAAGAATTCACCCATCTTGATGGCGACACCTTGCGCCATTGCTTGCACGAAACCGACCTTGACGGTGAATGGCCGCGCCAGCATAGCCGCACCATTCTGCCTTTCTCACTGATCGACGATGCGCTGCTCAACGGTAAACCGCAAAAACGCGGCAAGAAACCCAAGGGGTTGCTCGACCTCGACCCGCCACCGCGCTTCGACCTGGTTATCGTAGATGAAGCTCACCACATCCGCAACGCCAATACCTGGCTGCATCAAGGTGTGAAGTTTTTCTGCGACCACGCCGAGGCAGTGATTTTTCTGACCGCCACACCCATCCAGATGGGCAATAATGATTTGTTCACCCTGCTCAACGTGCTGCGTCCTGACCTGGTGATAGATAAAGCCAGCTTTGAATTCATGGCCGAACCCAATCCGCATATCCACGCGGCGGCGAATCATCTGCGCTCTGCGGCAACTGATGCTCAGAAAAAAGCACTGACGGAATTGAAATCGGCAGCAAGCTGTTTTTCTTTCATTGAACCCCCCGATTTTCAGCGCGTTGTGGACACGCTTGCCGAACCGGAAATCAGCCCGACCACACGGGTTGCCCTGATTCGGGAGGTCGAACGCTTTTCCACCTTCGACAGCCTCATCAACCGCACGCGACGACGCGACATTGGCAACTTCACCACCCGCAAGCCGGAGACGGTTTCCGTCCCATTTACCGACGCACAACGTGTTTTTCATGACCTGTTGCTCGCCACGGCAGCACGAATTTATACCCATAATAACGGAGGACAGGCAGTTGCGTTCATGCTTTCCACACTACGGCGGCAGGCATCCAGTTGCCTTTACGCGCTGGCTCCGTTCATCGACCATTGGCTGGATGGCAAACTGAACGAGCTGGATCTGGCGGAAATAAATGACGATGAAACTGACGAGATGGAGATTTTGCCGCCTGGCAGTCTGCAAGCAGAAATCGAGCAATTGCGCCTGGCCGCAAGAATGCTCGATCCTACCGACCCCAAGCTGGATGCCTTCCTGACCATCGTCCGCGACAAACAAGCACTGCCAAACAACAAACTCCTGGTGTTCACCAGTTTCCGCCATACACTTTTTTATCTGGAGCGGAAGCTGCTTGCGGCAGGTGTCCGCGTCGGCGTAATTCACGGCGGTGTATCGGACGAAGATCGCCGCGACATTCGCCAGCATTTTGCTCAAGCCAAGAATCAGCCCGACACGCTGGATGTGCTGCTTTCCACCGAAGTCGGTAGCGAAGGTTTGGACTTTCAGTTCTGCGATGGCATGGTCAATTACGATTTGCCGTGGAATCCGATGCGCATCGAACAGCGTATCGGGCGTATAGACCGTTACGGGCAGAAAAGCGAAGTGGTGGTTATCAATAACCTCATCACCCCCGGCACGGTGGATGCCGACATTTATGAACGCTGCCTGCTGCGCATCGGCGTATTTCAGCAAGCGCTGGGCGTAAGCGAAGAAATCCTCGGCCAGATCAGTAAAGAGCTGCACGCCATTTCCGAGAGTTTTGAACTGACTCCGCAACAGCGGCAGGGTCGGTTGCAACAACTGGCGGATAACGAGCTGCGTGAAATTCAGGAACAAGAGGCGTTGGAAAGTCGCGCCACAGAACTGTTCGGTTTGAGTCTGCCAGACGACGACCTGAGCACCCCGACCAGTGGCTGGCTCACGCCGAAAGCATTGCATTCAGCGGTCAGCCTTTACCTGCGTGACCGCTCCGGTAAAGAGCAGGAAGTCATTCTCGGAAATCACCCTCTCAAAACCTTGCGACTGGATGCTGATGCTCGCACCCGTTTGCTGGAGGATTTTAAGAAACAAAAGGCCGACAATCAGGAAGCAAGAGCTTGGGAACGCTGGCTCAAAGGAAACACGCCCCATCTGGAAATTACCTTCGATCAGGATTGCGCCAGCGAAAATCCCAAGGCCGTCCTGCTGCATCCAGCCCATCCGCTACTGCGTCAGGCTGCCTCCCACCTGCATCCTCGTCAGCCGATATATGTCCAGTGCCAAGTGCAAACAACGGAACTGGCGGCAGGAAGGTATCCCTTTGCTCTTTACCAGTGGCACAAGCAGGGCGTTCGTGCGGATTGTGAATTAATGGTGGTGGCAGAAGCGCCTGAAATCGAAGCAATAATGTTTTCCTTGTTGCGCGATGCGCATCCTGCAGAGCAAAGCGAGTTGCCAGCACCATCCGTATTCGACGCACTCGAATCCCGTCACCATCAACGCTGGCGTGATGCGCTGGCAGATCACAAGGAAACCAACCAGCAGTTGGTGGATTACCGCCTGAACAGCCTGACCGCCAGCACCCAAGCGCGACTGCGGCAAGTAAACGAACAGTTGAGCAAGGCTACGGACGAGAAAATCCGCACCATGAAACAGGCGGAACACGATCGCATCAAGGCTGAATATTATCGCCACAAGGAAAAGCTGGAGGCAGCCAAGGAAGCGGCGGATATTCGTGCCGAGGCGGTGGCGTTTGGGATATTGACTGTGGTCAAGGGGTAGGTAATGGGTGTTATTGATGAAGTCCGTTGCGATAGAGAAGACCTGGCTCGGGTACTGAAAAAACACACAGGGATAAGAAAGATCGTAGAGGATCTATACCCCGACAGCGCACATTTCATCTATGAGTTATTGCAGAACGCTGAGGACACCGGTGCTACCGAAGCGCAATTCACGCTTTCAAAAACCAGCTTGGTGTTCGAACACAATGGCCGCCCATTTGAAGCAAAGGATATTTATGCCATTACGGATATAGGCGAAGGTACCAAGGCCAATGATGACGATAAAATCGGACGCTTCGGTGTTGGCTTCAAGGCTGTGTTCGCTTATTCCGAATCGCCCCACATATGGTCACCAGGCTTTTCTTTCAAAATAACCGATTTGGTATTGCCAAGCGTGATTGAGTCAAAAGCCGCGCTAGGCAACAAGACCAGCTTCGAGTTTCCGTTCAATAACCCAAAGAAGATAGCCAGTATAGCCTATGACGAGGTTAATGCCGGGCTAAAAGAACTGGCAGAAACAACCTTGCTCTTTCTTTCACATCTGGAATCGATTGGTTGGCAGAATGCAACTGGTGAGTCTGGGGAGGTACTGCGGTTCAAACATTCCGAAAATCACTTCGAGGTTCTCAAACAAACAGGAGGCAAAACAACTGCCAGCTCCCATTTTATAAAATTTGATCAGCCAGTAATGGGGCTGGAGAAGAAACAGCTAGTTGCAGTTGCTTACGCACTTGATTTTCTGTCAAACGTACAGGACTTTAATCCCAAGAAGACACTAGCCAAACAGCTCAGAATAATTCCTGCAACACCGGGGCGAGTGGCAGTTTTCTTTCCAGCCGAGAAAGAAACGTCTGGCCTTCGGTTTCACCTGCATGCTCCATTTGTACCTGAGCTTAGCCGTGCCAGCATCAAAGAAACTGATGCTAATCTGCCACTCTTCCAGCAACTCGCAACTTTGACGGCGGCATCACTACATCAAGTTCGTGATCTTGGTCTGCTCACTGCCGACTTTTTATCAGTATTGCCCAATCCACAAGATTCAATTCCCAAGCGCTATCAAGATATTCGCAAGGCTATCGTCGAGGAAATGAACGAAAAGCCACTTATGCCTACATACACAAAATCACATGCGCCAGCCAAGCATCTTTATCAGGCCAAAGCATCACTCAAGGATTTGCTATTGAATGACATTGCGCTCCTTGTTGGTTACGACGACGAACCGCCACAATGGGCGGCGCGTGCTCTACAAGGCACGAATATTGAGCGATTCATGACAGGGTTGGCGATAACCGATTGGGACATCGAGCAATTCGTCGAGTTGTTGCACGAAAAGGCTTCAGTTGACAGGCGCAGCATTCCTTATGCCCCCTACTACACAAATGAACCAGACGCTAAATTCATGACTTGGCTGTCAGAAAAATCAGTGGAATGGCATCAGGAGTTGTATGCGCTGCTGTACGCCGACTATTTATCAAACGCTGGGTGGCAAAAAAATAAACTCAAGTCGTTGCGAATTGTTCGCCTGAGCAATAACGATTATAGCGTCAGCACAAAATGCTACTTCCCGAGCGATGGCGTCGAACAGGATGAAGTACTACCGCGAGTGGATGTACGAACTTATACGACAGGAAAGAAAAAGGGGCAGCAGGAGTCTGCGAAGAAATTCCTCGAAGAGATTGGTGTCCGCGAGGTAGGAGAAGCAGAGCAGGTCGAGGCAATTCTGAAACAGCGATACACGAAAACCAATCTGAAACCTTTTAAGAAGGACTTGGCGCGCTTCATTGCGCTGATCGAAAAAGAGCCTGGCAAGGCAAGTCTCTTTACTTCATATTTTATTTTTGAGAGCCATAACAGCAAGTGGGGTCAGCCAAGTCAGATATTTCTTGATCATCCCTTTATAGATACTGGACTCAGTGCCTACTACGATGCCTTTGGAGAGGGTGCAAAGCGTGTTGCTTTGACGGAAAGCTATCAGAATTGTGGAATTGCCAGCAAAAAACTGGTGAAATTTGCTGAGGCCGTTGGCGCACAAACACGATTAGAGATTACCGAAACAACATGCTATTCAAATCCGCAGTGGTCATATCTTCGGACGGTCGGAGGCGAGCGGGAAACATCACCGATAAATCGAGATTATGTGATTGCGGGGATTGACAAGCTTCTGGCGCAACCAACTTTGGCAATCTCGAAGCTCATCTGGCAAACTATGTGCTCGTTACCCGCACATCCAGATTTTTTGACGGCAACATATCGCCGAAATCAAAGCTCTGGTTCTCACCGTGCGGACTCACAACTTGTTCATTGTCTTAAGGCAGGTGCATGGGTTCCGCAAGGAGATGGAGTGTTTGTTCGCCCGGCAGAAGCTATTCGTGATTTGTTGCATGAGGGGTTCCCGTTAGATCCAGGCTGGCAATGGCTAAAAGCCATTTGCTTTGGAGAGGAAGCAGTCAAAAAATCCGAAGTGTATCGCCAGAAACAGTCCAGTGCGCAGGCACTTGGTTTTGAATCGGCGGATCATGCATCTAAATGGGCTGAGCTGGATAAACTTGGGGTGTCCCCTGACGATGTGTTAGCGAAGTTTAAGAAAAGAGATCTACCCGATAAGGAATCTCCCAACTCGGAAAGGCGCGCAGGAAAGATAGCCGATAAAACTCGAAGCACTCCAGAAAAAACACATGGAACCAGAGAACGAACCGTTGATCCAGACTATGGCGGAGCGCAAGGTAACGCGAGAACCTACCTTGAACACCAGTACACGGATGACGACGGGGTGATGTTCTGCCAGCTCTGCCAAACTCCGCAGCCTGTGATGTTAAATGGTGAGCCACATTTTGAAGCGGTGGATTGCGTGGGCGGGATCAATGCCCACCACGAGCAGAATAACTTGGCGCTCTGCCCCAATCATGCCGCCATGTACAAAAACAGCGGACTGGCTCCCGATGTTATTCAACGCGCAATATTAAAATGCGAAGATCAGAAAATTCCGCTGGATCTAGCTGGCAACGAGGTCGAACTTTATTTTACCCAAGAACATCTCGACGATTTGCGTACAGCTCTGTTGGTACTGGGCTCAGAGGAAGAATAAAATGAGGTCAATTCACCACATCGCCACCTATACCTTTGGTGAAACTGCGATGAGCACGATCAGCGATCTGGATCAGAAATGTCCGGATGTTACTCGTCTGTTCACTCGTGCCTCGGAACTGGACGTTGCCTCTATACACGAAATCTTTGCGCTGGTTACACTGATTTCCGCATTACGCGATGTGCTTGGCTCTGTTTGCGGACGCGCATGGGAGGCCAATCCGAAAGTGGCATCTGGATTTGCGGACGTGCCGGATATGAAAGAATTTTTCGAGTTTGCATGGACGGATAGAAAGTATGTGATGCGAAAGAAACAGTGGCCATGAGTTAAGAAGTGGCAGAGAAGAACTGAATATATGAGCAAAGACCTAACCAATTCCGCCGTTGACCGGCAAAGCAAAGGTGACGTGATGCAAGAATCCAACCGTATCGAACTCAAGCGCGAACTGACCGACACGCTGGAAAAAGAGGTCGTTGCCTTCCTCAATTATCGCGATGGCGGTGTGGTTTATATTGGCGTTGACGATAAAACGAAAGCAACCATTGGCGTCTCGGATGCCGATGCGCTGCAACTGAAAATCAAGGATCGCATCAAAAACAATATCAGCCCATCGACCATGGGGCTATTTGATGTAATTGCCGAAACCCGCGATGAGAAAGTCATTATTAAAATTACGGTAGCCAGCGATTCTGAAAAGCCATATTACTTATCCAGGATGGGCATGTCAGCCAAAGGTTGCTACATCCGCATTGGCAGCGCCTCTGAGCCTATGCCGGTCAGGATGATTGAGGATTTGTTCGCGCGTAGAATTCGCAACTCCATCGGCATCATAAAATCACGCAAACAAACGCTGAGCTTTGAGCAGCTAAAAATCTATTACAACGAAACGCCGTTAAAGCTGAATGAGCAGTTTGCGCATAATCTGGAATTGCTAACCGAAGAGGGCGCATTCAACTACGCAGCTTATCTACTTTCGGACGTTAATGGGCTGTCGATCAAGGTTGCCAAGTATGCAGGCGCCGATAGAGTGAATCTGATTGAAAACGAGGAGTACGGTTATTGCTCGCTGGTAAAGGCCACCAAAGCGGTGCTGGAAAAACTCAAGGTTGAGAACAAAACTTTTGCACGCATTACGCCAAGTCGACGTGAAGAGCGCAAACTACTGAACCCCGTGGCACTGCGCGAGGCGGTGATAAACGCCATCATCCACAATAACTTCAGCAATGAAGTGCCACCGAAATTCGAGCTTTTTGCTGATCGCCTGGAGATTACCTCTGCCGGTGGCCTGCCTTCTGGATTTGATGAAGAAGAATTCTTCATGGGCTATTCTGTTCCGCAAAATAAAGAGCTCATGCGCGTATTTCGTGATCTGGACATGGTTGAACAGCTAGGCTCCGGCGTGCCGCGTATCCTTGAACATTATCCCCGTAGCGTTTACCGTTTCACTCCCAACTTTATTCGGCTGGTGTTGCCTTATGCTGATGGGTTCGATCAAGCTACTGGACAAGCTACTGGACAGGCTAGTGGACAGGCTACCGGACAAGCTGAAGCGCTGTTACAATTTTGCATAACGCCTCGTTCTACAAAAGAAATAATGCAACATTTAGGCTTGAGTCATCGTGAGTATTTTCGTGATACACTTTTACTACCACTTATGGCATCGGGAAAACTGGCTGCTACCATCCCCGGCAAACCTTCCAGCCCCAATCAACGGTATATTGTCTGCGGGGTGAACACGGGTCAAAGCCAGCGTTCCAATAACACAGGACACGGCAAAGTCGAGACATAGTCCGTCAGAGCGCAAAAAACAGGAAATACAAGTGAACTCGAACTTCGAGGTCGTTCAGGAAAACGGTATTTTCATCACATAAAAACATCGCGGCAGCGAAGGGGATGATGAAGATCTCAACTCTGGCAAAAACCAGCTCCGAAGGATTGGAAATTCAAGCACAAAAGGATAGGAAATTCAAGCACACAAGTCAATATATTTTCGGCGACCATGCCCCGAGTCGATCCCATTCTCATCATCGAATCCCTGAAAAAGTCTTCACTTCGTCTTCCGCATCCCCGAAAAGCCAGTAATTTTCTGAAAA
>CAIRBC010000522.1 GCA_903876685.1 uncultured Nitrosomonadales bacterium
GATGGTGCGATAGCAGAGCGCGATGGTGCGATAGCAGAGCGCGATGGTGCGATAGCAGAGCGCGATGGTGCGATAGCAGAGCGCGATGGTGCGATAGCAGAGCGCGATGGTGCGATAGCAGAGCGAAATTCCATTATTTCTTCCAGAATATGGCGAGCCACTTCTTTCTACCGAAACGTACGGAATCCGGTGAGGGAGCCTTAAATAATGGCGTGCTAAGCGCTAGCATCTGCACACTTAATGTCCAAGCGAGTATTCAGATGACGCGAACCCAGTTAAGATTTTAAAATAAGGGGCAAATGGCCTTCCGAGAGTCGAGTAGCCAAAGTAGGCGCTGCACTGTCCTTTGGCGACATCAATAATTCCATCGATGGCCATTCAATTGCCAATTCAGCGTCCAATGGATTTATCTCAAACTCTTCCTTGGTCGAATATGGCGAAGTCAACAGATAAGCAATGACCGAATCATCCCGAAGAGAGACAAAACCATGTCCGAGACCCTCAGAAATCAAGATTACGTCGCCGCTGGTGCTAAGCAACTCAACCCCCACCCACTTTTTAAAGGTTGGTGAATCAGGCCGAATATCTACCACTACATCCCAAACGGCCCCGCTCGCACATGTAACCCACTTTGCTTGTCCATCTGGCGCAAGACTGTAATGAATTCCACGCACAACACCGCGCTTGGATTTGGAAAGATTTGCTTGCGCTACCGAAAAATCCACTCCAGTCGCATTTTTAATATCCAGTAGCTTGAACCACTCACGGAAACTTCCGCGATCGTCTGCCCATACAGGCGATGAAGCAAGCCATGCTCCCTCGATCCCAAGAGGTGTCAGTTCCATATTAATCAGTCCTCGTCTCATCTTGAACCATCTTAATTATTCCAGGCATTTCTCCAGCTAGTGCAAGTTGCCATTCCCGCATTACTTCAACGGGATATCCGCTTTCGACTGCGCTTTTCCAGGCACCATGCCCTAGTACGGAATACGCAGGACGCTTAGCAGGACGCACAAATTCAGCGGAACTCACAGGAACTACGCGGCTAGTTGATTCTCCAGTTAATTCAAAAATCTTTTGTGCGAAATCAAACCAAGACGCATTTCCAGAGTTAGTTCCGTGATAAATTCCAAAAGGTAGCTCCGCAAGAATCGTGTTCACAATCTGAGCTGCTAAATCTGATGCAGAGGTGGGCTGACCAACTTGATCATTCACGACCCTGACCTCACCATCCCCCATGAAGGCTAATCTTGTCATTGTTTTAGCAAAGTTCTTACCCCATTGGCTGTAGAGCCATGCAGTTCGGAAAATATATGACTTTTCTGGATACTCTGATAAAACTTCAACTTCCCCGACAGCCTTCGTTATCCCGTAAACAGAAACAGGTCCACGAGTGTCGTACTCCTCCCAAGGTACTTCTGAAATTCCAGAAAAAACATAATCAGTTGAAACATGAGCAAATATGGCGCCAACCAATTTTGCCGCGACCGCAATATTTTTTGGCCCAATAGCATTTACTGCATGAGCAGACTCGGGATTTGATTCCGCACCATCAACATCTGTCCAAGCTGCAGCATTGATAATTACTAATGGGGATAAAGCGCCGATTAACTCAGAACATCGCGCGCTAGAGGTTATGTCTAGTTCCTTGGATCCCCAGGCCATAAATGGGATTTCCTTATCATTCAATACTGAAATAAGAGATTTACCTAATTGCCCATTTGCCCCAAGGATTAACCAAGCCACTTTTATTTAAGCCCAGAACGCATCTTTAATGGTTCCCACCAGCCACGATTATTTCGATACCACTCAATCGTTTCACCGAGACCATCTTCAAATTTCACTTTAGGTTCATACCCAAGAACTTTGTTAATCTTTGTCCAGTCGACACTGTAACGAAGATCATGACCTTTACGATCTTCGACGTACTCGATGGAACTTGAATCTGCACCCATTGCACTCAAAATCAAATCTGTGATTTCCAGATTAGTGAGTTCCCGGCCACCACCAATGTTATATACCTCCCCTGCACTTCCATTCATCAAGACCTCATATATACCCCTGCAGTGGTCGTCGACATGCAACCAGTCGCGAACATTCTTTCCATTGCCATAAACCGGAACCTTTTTGCCCTCAAGTAAATTTGTAATAAATAGAGGTATCAACTTCTCTGGAAAGTGGTAGGGCCCATAATTGTTGCTACAACGCGTAACGACTACATCCATGCCGTGCGTCCGGTTGTAAGCTCGAGCCAAAAGCTCCCCGCCCGCCTTTGAGGCAGAATAAGGCGAGTTGGGCAAAAGGGGATTATTCTCATCCCAAGAGCCCGATTCAATGGATCCGTAAACCTCATCAGTAGAAACTTGAAGGAATCGTTTACTCTTACCAGTCGCCTTGACCGCATCTAACAAGACTTGGACACCCGCCACGTTGGTTTCCACAAAATCGGCTGCGCTCAGAATTGAGCGGTCAACATGCGATTCCGCAGCAAAATTCACTACGGCGTCCACAGAATCTACCAGTTCGCCAACAAGGACCGGGTCGCAAATGTCTCCATGAATAAATTCATAATTTTCCTGATTTACGACCTGTTCTAAATTCTTTAACTCACCGGCATAGGTCAATTTGTCTAAGACAACTACCGAACTGATACTTGTTAAAGTTTCATCAAAAATCCGACGGACAAAGTTAGAGCCGATAAATCCCGCTCCACCGGTCACCATGATTCGCATTATTTTGAATCTCCAACCTTCCTCGCTGAACCTTGCCAGTATAACGATACAAATTGTATAGTGGGTAAATGAAAGGCATCGTGTTGGCAGGTGGAACTGGCTCACGCCTTTGGCCTATGACAAGGGTTAGTTCCAAGCAATTGCTACCAATTTACGACAAACCGATGATTTACTACCCCATTTCCACTCTTCTACTGGCTAACGTCAGGGAAATCTTAATCATATGCACGCCGCAAGACCTTCGAAGCTTTCAAGAATTGCTGGGTGACGGCTCCGAATTAGGAATTTCTCTTGAATACGTCACACAATCATCTCCTGATGGGCTTGCTCAAGCATACATACTTGGTGAGAAATTCTTAAATGGTGAATCTTCACTGATGGTGTTGGGCGACAATATTTTCTATGGTGCATCGGTCGGTCGCGAGCTAACTAATAATATTCCAAAATCTGGCGGACATATTTTTACTTATATCGTTGATGAGCCTTCAAGATACGGAATTTTAGAGGTGGATTCTTCGGGTCGACCTATTGGAATAGAAGAAAAACCTGTTGAACCCAGTTCCAATCTCGCCGTGACAGGTTTATATTTTTTCGATGAACGAGCTTCAGAATTTGCCAAGCAAGCTAAGCCTAGTTCTCGCGGTGAGCTTGAAATCACTTCGGTAATTAGTAAGTATCTACTCCTAGGGGAATTAACTTATACGAGCCTAGGTCGTGGAACAGCATGGCTAGACACCGGTACGCCAGATTCACTACTGGAAGCTGCTACATATATAGCAATCATCGAAAAACGAACTGGATTGAAAATTGCCTGCTTGGAAGAAATCGCTTTTTCAAGCGGCTGGATGGATGAAAGTATGTTACGACGGCGCATAACAAAACTTGGGCATGGAGCTTATGCTCGGTATTTAGAATCTCTACTTTAATAATTAGATGCAAGAGAAACCTCAGATAGATGTCTGTCTTGCAACCTATAATGGTGAATTCTATTTGCCTCAATTATTAAACTCTTTGGCGGCACAAAGGGGTGTAGAAATCAATCTCCTCGCCAGTGATGACGGTTCTTCTGATGAAACAGTAGCAATCTTGAAGGCTAACGCTCATCTATTTAAATCTATAAAGCTTTA
>CAIRBC010000523.1 GCA_903876685.1 uncultured Nitrosomonadales bacterium
GCTTGCGGGAGAGGGATGGGGAGATAACCAGCCACTTGGTTGCTGTCTTTTGGCAACCTAGTGGAGTGGCTAGTGGGTTCATCAGGGAAACGGGCATGATGGGTTTCATCATCAGGGGTGGCAATTTGCCATGCCCGTTAGCGAAAATTTCTACCAGGAATATTTCAGGCCTGCCCAAATGCCGCGTGGTGCGCCTACCGCGATGAATTGCTCATTGACCACATTTGCGGCATCAAAGGTGTGAGCGGGACCGGTGAAAAAATCTTGTCCCAGCAAGCCAAAATTGGCGTATTTCCGGTTAAATAAATTGTCTACCCGCGCAAACAGATTCAGTTTTTTGCTCAACTCATAGCTGGTATCCAGATTCGCCAGGGTATAGCCGGCTATCTTGCCATTGCTGTCTTGATTATTCTCATCGCCCCTGGCGTAAATCGCGCTGCGATAAGCCAGGTTTGCACCGATTTCCCAGTTGGCATTGATCACATAATCCAGAGCCAGCTTGAAGGTATTTTGCGGTACACCCGGCATCTTGTTACCGGGCATGACACTGATATTACCGTTTACATCCGCTTTGCTGTTGCTGCCACTCTGCTCGATAAAAGCGGTCTGATAAGTCGCCTCGATGTAACTGTAACGGATACTGACCCCCAGCTTGTCGATAGCCGTATTCGCGGCCAGTTCGATGCCCTGCCTGCGCGCCTTGCCGATATTCTGAAAGTATCCGGTTGAGGCGCTACCGCTGCTGATAAATTCGATATCGTTATCCAGCGCTGTCCGGTAGATAGAGGCACTCCAGCTGGATTTTTCGCCATATTTGCCGCGTGCACCGAATTCGGTGGTCTTGGCAATCACCGGCTTCAACGCAGGATCAGCAATAAAACTGTTAGGCAATGAACAGGGCGCACCCGGATCGGCGCAAGCCAGTTCTATGGCCGTGGGGGCGCGCATACCTTCATTATAGTTACTAAAAAGGGTTAGCCCTGCGACTGGATTATAAGTGGCGCCCAAGCCAGGATTGAAGCGTTTGAACTGGTGAGCGCCATCCAGCAGCGGCTGCAAGCCGGTCTGATCGGTAATCGTGACTCGCGCATCATTGAATCGACCTGAGCCAGTGACAGACCATTGCGGGTTAAGCGACAGGGTATCGGAAAAGAACACCCCGATGTTCCCATTGTAGGTTTTAGCATCGGTTTGCAGTAAAAACAGGCCGTCACCGATGGTGTTACGACTATCCGTAAAATGTGCATCCTGACTGAAATTGCGATATTTGGAATCCGCAAAATCACCGCTGACACCTGCTACAAACTGGTTATTCATCGCAAAAAGCTTGCCCGTATAACTCAGTTGCAATCCCATGCCGTAGCTGTCCTGGTCTATCGTCGAACGGGCGTTAAGCGCCTGGGGTACTGCGGGTATCTGTGGCGGATTGACGTTGCTACTGGTGCTGTTGTTGTTGTAGCTACGGTAGTAACTATTGGCGGTCAACTGCAAATTTTCGCCATAAAAATGACTACCTGACAAGTTCCAGAACAGCACCTTGTTCAGATTCTGATCCGGGAAAGTATAGGCCTGCCGGGGATTTTCCAGAAATGAACGCGGCAGGGTCTGTGAGCCCTGCAAGGTATTATCTGCCGCCGTGAGGCTCAGGTTCACACTGGTGTCGCCATCCTGATAACCGACCTTGCCGAACAGTTGTTTTACGCGACTTGGATTATGTTCTGCCCAGCCTTTATCAGTCGCATCATTGACTGTTACAAAATAGTCCAGATAGTCATGGACGCCGCCCTGTTCGAATTCAATGGTTTTTCGGCCGAACGATCCGCCCGACACTTCAATCTGCCCACCCGGATTACTACGCCCGCTCTTGGTGGCAATGGCGATTGCCCCGCCCAGCGTATTCAAGCCGAACAGCGGATTTGAACCCGGCATCAGTTGCAGGTTTGCAATCGCCGATTGCGGCAGCAAATCCCAGTTGACCACGTCGCCAAACGGTTCATTAATGCGCACCCCATCTTGAAATACCGAAAGTCCCTGTGGAGTTCCCAGTAGTGGAGAAGCCGTAAAGCCGCGATAGCTGACATCCGGTTGATAGGGGTTGCCCTGTACCGAATTGATGGTGACGCTACCCAGATTCTGCTCCATATATTCGGTGATATTGGCCGCGTTTCTCTGCTCGATTTCTTCACCCTTGATATTCTGCAAATTTGCCGCGACATCGCGTAACGGCAAACCTATGCCTGGCAGCGGTGTGGTGGCTTTGACGATAATATCGCTGAGCAATTGCTCAGCGGGTTCCTGTGCAATACAAAGCTTGACAGGCAACATGAGCACTGCCGCAAAAGCAGCATGAGACAATAATTCATAACGACGCATTTATTTCAAGCCTCAAGAAAATTCAACGGGATCTACCAATTTACAGGCTGCTATTCAAGCACGGTTAGCCGAAATCGCCGAGTCTGTAAAATTGCTCTGTTCCTGCAACTGACTCTCATCATCCGATAATAACAGAGAGCGCGTCAAGAAACGTTTTCCGCAGGCACTTTCCAGAGAATTGCTGGGGTGTAGACAATCAGCGACATCGATAATCAGTTGAGCGTGTTTCCAGTATTCGAACTGCTCGTGTCCCACATAAAAGGGCGTGCCTTGCAGATTGCCCAGATAGACGTCTGCGCTGCCGGCACAGAATTCGCCCAAGGTATAGCACAAGGGGGAATTGCCATCGTTGTTGCCACCCGACTGAAATAACAGCAACGGACCATGCAGTTCCTGCAAAGAGGCAAGCAGCGCCAGGGCACTGTCTGTCGCGATCACACGCTCATGCAGATTTTTAGTCATGGTATCCTCATGGTAATTTGTGTTGCTCTTTATGCCTTGACCTCAACCACTGGAATAATGCGGGCGCGCTTTTTTTCCAGCATCAATGGCGGGCATTTTTCATCGCTGGCATAAATGATCACGCAGTCCATGCACTGGAAGCACTTGTCATATTCAATCTTCCCGTCCCGCTTGATTGCACCGTAATCGCAGCGATGGCGGCAAGTCTGACAGGGCTTTCCGCAGGCTTCGCGGCGAGGTATCCAGTCCAGCAGGCGAATCCGGCTCAGCAAGGTCAGGCCTGCGCCAAACGGGCATAAAAACCGGCAAAACAGTTTGTAGACAAACAGATTAGCGACCAGCAAGGCCACCGCATAGGCGACAAAGGGCCAGGAGCGCACAAAATTAAGCGTAATGGCGGTCTTGAAGGGTTCTACCTCGACGATCATGTCGGTAATACGCGTCGAAAATGCCGCAGTTAGCATAATGACCGTGAACACGGCAACCTTGATCCAGTACCAACGCCCTTCTGTTTCTGGCTTGAGTCTGAGTTGCGGAAGTTTAAACCGCTGACTGAGCTTGGCGGTAAATTCCTGCAGCGCGCCAAAAGGGCATAGCCAGCCACAAAATGTTCCACTCCCCCAGATTAATAACGAGATACACACAAAAACCAGCAGCAGCATGGTTACCGGATCATACAATATATACGCCAGACTGCGACCCGCTACCAGTGATTGCAGCATCCCGGTCAGATTGACGATCGATAGTTGTGCCTGCGCATACCAACCGATAAATAGCAGCGTGAATGCCAGGTAAGCATACCTGAATAGTCTAAAACGACGTTCATCGGCGACCAGTAATTTTTGCTTGAGCAGCGCCAGTGTCAAGATTGAAAGACCCAGCAGTAGCACCACGATTTGTCCGATTTTGTCGCGCCACAAGCTGACCCAGGATTTGTGGTCGCCTTCAGGAACGGTATAAAAGCGTTCGGCTAGTCTAAAACTGAAGGAAACATCGCGTATGATTTTCTCGGGAAAAATGATCCCTTTGGAGCGCGTTATCGGCATCGTGAAATCAATGGAACGTGAGGGATCCAGACCTGCCTGGCTGCTGATCTTGAAAACGGTAACCGTACCCAAGTCTGAGCTTGCCGCTTCCTTTAATGCCAGTTCCATGTTCAGGTCGCGCATTTCTATCGGCAACTTATCCTGCAACAGGATCACCCGGTCTGAGCTACTGCCACGTACAAAGTCTTCACTGATAATATTGTAGCGACCCTTGGAGATGAATAATATCGCCTGATCGCCAGCTTCGAGCCGGTTCTGTAGTTTGTTCCAGGCCGCCTCGGACAATAAATTGCGGCCTATGCTGGGAACCGATACATAAGCCATGTAAAAATCCGCAAAGGGGTCTTGCGGATGGGCTAGTGCCTCCGTATCCAAGCCTTTGCCATTGGTTTCAGCGAAAATCTTTTCGATTTCAGCATTGCTGAATACCACATGCTTGATCAGACCCGAATCTAGCAAATCCTTGAAGTTGTGCGCTTCCTGTATTTCCGGTTTGATTCTCGCCATTAACTCGGGATCGCGTCCTTCGGCAAAGCCCAGTTTCTGTCTTGCCACCTTGAGTGCGGCAGACAATATGGTCTGGTTGATGATGTGCACCGAGGCAGTAGCCTTGGTGATGCCATCCAGTTGAGCATTTTCTGCTGACTTGTTTTTTGCGCCCGTGCTGCCGTTCATGATTCTTATGTTTTGCTTGAGCGACAGGCCAATATACTGGTTGATATAATTAATCATCGGCTCGAGACCGAGACCATCTACAAATACCGGTTCATGCTGGGATAATACCTTCACATCCACAAAATTGCCTTTGGTATCGAGCAAAATCAGTAAGTTGAACGGTACGCCGGCAAACCCTGGTATAGGCGCGAGATCTATCGATTCAAAAACATAGCCTACCAGTTTGTTTTCGGTAGCTGTCTGCTGGGAAATTGGCCAGACGGGTGCAACGGAATCCTTTTCACCAACAATATAAGGGAGTGGATAACGCACAACCAGATCTTCGTGAGTCATGATGCCCGCTGCGGCGGCGAAACTGAATAGGAATCCACAAAACAGGGGTGCAAGGAGCCTCCATAGACTCATGATACCCATTGCTTCGGTAATGATTTTTTTTACCTTCATGCACGTGCCTTTTGTTTTGCCAATAATAATCCGAAAAAATACGCATATTCCATGCCAATTTGATAACGAGGCGGTCATGATGAATTTTTGCGACACTTTCTAGCTGAGCAATGCGCAGGCACTGTTACTAAAGTGAGCAATCGATCCATATTGGAACAGTGCGAGGTGGTGGCTGGGTGTCAATTTAACTCACATTCTGCCACTGGATTACACCATTTGATAAATTCCGGTACAGTAGAACTGTTCAAATGATACATTTCCTGCTAAAAATTCCGCTTTCAAATGGACTTTTGCATGTTAGACTATTGTGACCGGTCGAATTGAAACACAGATGCAGGTTCGTGCAGAATCGTCAAAGAATGGCATGTAATTTGCTGTTTGGTTCCGGGTAGGTGTAATAAATAACTATAGTGAAGTATCCGATTAAAAAATATGGAGGTTAATCATGAATAAAAAGTTGATGGGGGCGCTGTTCGGCGTTTTTGTGAGCGGTTCTATTTCTGCTTACGCGGTTGGTGTAACTGATGAAATGCTAGCGAATGATGCCAAGTCGACAGACAACGTGTTGTCATGGGGGATGGGAACAGATGCGCAACGCTTCTCGACGTTGACAGATATCAACACCAAATCGGTAAGCAAGCTGGTGCCAGCCTGGTCTTTTTCGTTCGGCGGTGAAAAGCAACGTGGTCAGGAATCACAACCAGTCATTTACAATGGCAAAATGTTTGTAACCGGTTCCTATTCACGTATCTATGCACTGGATGTGAAGACCGGTCAGAAACTCTGGAAATATGAGCACCGTCTTCCTGAAGGCATCATGCCTTGCTGTGACGTGGTTAACCGTGGTGCTGCTTTGTATGACAACCTGGTTATTTATGGCACGCTGGACGCACAATTGATCGCCCTGGATCAAAATACCGGTAAAGTTGTCTGGAAAGAAAAGGTAGATGATTATGCTGCCGGTTTCTCCCTATCAGCTGCGCCATTGATTGCCAAGGGCTTGTTGCTGACGGGCGTATCTGGCGGTGAATTCGGTATCGTCGGACGTGTTGAAGCCCGTAACCCAAAGACAGGTCAGTTGGTATGGACACGTCCAATGGTTGAAGGTCATATGGGCTACAAGTATGACAAGGATGGCAAAGCCATTGAGAACGGCATAACCGGAACCACCAACAAATCCTGGCCTGGCGACACTTGGAAAACTGGCGGTGCTTCTACCTGGCTCGGCGGCACTTATGATAATTCCACAGGTTTGGCCTATTTCGGTACCGGCAATCCAGCTCCCTGGAACAGCTATACCCGTCCTGGCGACAACCTCTATTCCTGTTCTACCGTTGCTCTGGATCTGGAAACAGGCCAAATCAAGTGGAGCTATCAGACTACCCCACATGATGGCTGGGATTATGATGGCGTGAACGAGTTCGTCACCTTTGACATGGATGGCAAACGCCTGGGTGCCAAGGCTGATCGTAACGGCTTCTTCTATGTGCTGGATGCGAAGAACGGCAAACTGGAAAATGCTTTCCCGTTCGTCAAGAAGATTACTTGGGCTAAGAGCATCGATCTGAAGACCGGCCGTCCTGTCTATGACGAAGCCAATCGTCCTGGCGATCCTACCAAAGGCAAAGCTGGCGAAAAGGGTGAAACTGTATTCTCGGCACCAGCCTTCCTGGGCGGCAAGAATCAAATGCCGATGGCTTACAGCCCTCAAACCAAACTGTTCTATGTACCTTCCAATGAATGGGGCATGGACATCTGGAATGAACCCATCACCTACAAGAAAGGTGGCGCGTTCCTGGGTGCAGGCTTTACCATGAAACCGGTATTTGATGATTACATCGGAGCCATGCGCGCTGTCGATCCAAAGACTGGCAAGATCGCCTGGGAAGTCAAGAACAATGCTCCGCTTTGGGGTGGTGTGATGACGACCGCTGGCGGCCTGGTATTCTATGGTACGCCTGAAGGCTTCCTGAAAGCGGTAGATGCTAAATCTGGTAAGGAACTCTGGAAATTCCAGACTGGTTCTGGCATCGTAGCGCCACCCGTTACCTGGAAAGAAGGCGGCACTCAGTATGTTGCTGTCGTTTCTGGTTGGGGCGGTGCAGTTCCACTGTGGGGCGGCGACGTAGCCAAGAAAGTTAACCTCCTTGAACAAGGTGGTTCTGTCTGGGTATTCAAGCTCAGCAAGTAAGCAGGTCAACTGATCAGGTTCGGGCTCTTTTCCGGCGACGGGAAAGAGCCCGAATCATTTATGCCACCCAAAATCAAGCCAATTTCCATGACTTTTCCCTGGCGAAACAATCAGCCATTGACCTGAGTGAAATGATTAGGGATACTAGTAATATGCAATGAAATTCCAATTTACGCATGCCAGTTATAAGTCTGCGTTAACCCGTTGCAGCAACAATACTTAAAAAACGGAGAGGCACTGCACTCTACCGTTTGTGTCGTGGTCAATCGGAGAAGGATTTGAGAGAATGACAGATCCACGGGTAAAAATCGGTGGTAGTCGCCAGACGAACCCCGAACATGCCGTGCATGAACTGGCCGATCAGCTTAACCAGCCGGATATCGGACTGGTTATTATTTTCATTTCCAGCCACTTTGATCCGGCGCTGATCGAAGCCGCGCTAAATAATTATTTTGGCCATGCGACCGTGATTGGTTGCACTACCGCAGGCGAAATCGGCTCGGCCGGTTATCATGACGGCAGCCTGTCTGGCTTGAGCATACACCGTGACGATATAAATTATGAAGTTGCTGTTATGGAGCATCTTTCAACTATCGATTCCCACGACTGCCTGATGTTTGCGCATAAACTGAAAGAAGCACTGCAGTTGCGCGCTGCCGAAGCAAGGGCAGATAATACCTTTGCTTTAATGTTGATAGATGGACTTTGTACCCGCGAAGAAATGGTTAGCAGAGCCTTTTATGATGGCCTTGGCGGGTTGCCGCTGGTTGGTGGTTCGGCAGGTGATGATCAGGCCTTCAGGCAAACCAGGGTGCTGTGCAAGGGTCGTTTCGTCAGCGATGCCGCTGTATTGGTGGTGGCCACGACCCCCTTCCTGTTTGAAGTCTTCAAGACCCAACATTTTGTCAGCGGCAGCGAACGACTGATCGTGACCGCTGCGCTACCTGAACGACGCATCGTCACTGAAATCAATGGTTGCCCAGCTGCCGAAGAGTACGCTCGCACCGTCGGCATGGCGGTTGCGCAACTGAACTCTCAGGTCTTTGCCACACACCCGGTGATCGTGCGAGTCGGTAATACAGATTTTGTGCGTGCTATCCAGAAAATGAATCCTGACGGATCATTGACTTTTTTCTGTGCCATAGATGAAGGCATCGTTTTCAAGATGGCCAAGGCGGTTAGCATGACTGACAACCTCGAAATCACCCTGGATAATCTGCAACAACGCATCGGCCAACCTGCGCTGATACTTTGCTTCGATTGCATACTCCGACTGATTGAGGCTACACAGCTTGGCCTGTGTAATCAGATAGGAAGTCTGCTGGCGGATTCCAATGCGGTCGGCTTCAGCACTTACGGCGAACAATATGGTGGTATGCATATTAATCAGACTTTCACCGGTGTTGCAATCGGTAAAGGCAGGCGTGCATGAGCCTTCACGATCTCAGGTGCGACCCTCAGGATGTGGCAGGGTTGCAGCAGGAAATTCTGCGCCGCGACAAAATTATTAACGCACTGGTGCACCAGGTCGAACGTAGCTTCAACTCGCACGATACCGACTATGCGCTGCTGCAAAATACGCTTGCGCTCGAAGAAAAAGTGCGGATACGCACTGATCAACTGAAGAAGTCGGTCGAAACCCTGGAGCTTTTCATCGCGAACGCCTCTGTCGGCATCTTGTTTATTCAAGACCACGTCATGTTGCGGCACAATCGCAAGTTTGCCGAAATATTCGGCTTTTCAGCGCAGGAGGCTATCGGACAGTCTGCGCGTATTCTGTTCCGCCTTGACGAAGAATATTTGCAGGCCATTCAGGTTGCCAGTCCCCTGCTTTTAGACACAAAGCCGTTTCATACCGAGCTGTATATGCGTCATCAGGACGGCAGCGATCTTTGGATCAATGTAATGGGTTATGTGAATAATGCCAAGGAAAGCGACCGTAGCACCATCTGGTTCTTGGAAAACCGCACTGATGTCAAGCGAGCCGATGAAGCGTTACGCCATAGCCATGACGAACTCGAAAAACGGGTGCATGACCGTACTGAAGCTCTCTCGCAGCAACTACATTTTATAAAGCAACTGATCGAAGCGATCCCAGGCCCATTTTTTTACAAAGATGCAAAGGCTCGCTATCTGGGATGCAACACGGCTTTTGAAGCATTGACCGGGCAGTCTGAAAAGGAATTGACCGGCAAGACTGCCTACGATATTGCGTCTGCTGATCTTGCCGACATCTATTTAGCTGCTGACCATGAACTGCTGAGCAAACCAGGTTTCAAGATTTACGAAAGCCAGTTCATTTTAGCCAGCGGAGAAGTTCGCGACATGATGTTTCACAAGGCAACCATCACCCGACACGATGGCACGATTGACGGCATCGTCGGTTTGATGCTGGACATTACTGAACGTAAACGCATGGAGGAAAAACTGAGGCAGGCGGCTACGGTTTTCGAGAGTAGCGCCGAGGGGGTGATGATCACCAAGCCGGACGGCTCCATCATCGCCGTTAATCGCGCCTTCACCGAAATAACCGGCTATCCGGAGAGTGAAGTGTTGGGCAAGAATCCGCGCATGCTTCAATCCGGACGCAACAGCAAACATTTCTATCGTGAGATGTGGGGTTGTATAGCACGCGATGACCGGTGGTTGGGCGAGGTTTGGAATCGCCGCAAAAACGGTGAGATTTTTCCTGAATGGCTTTCGATTACCACTGTGCGAGACAAGTCTGGCATACCGGTTAATTATGTGGCCACTTTTTCTGACATCACCCATATTAAACAAAACGAAGATCGAATCCATCTGCTGGCCTATTCCGATCAACTGACCAAATTACCCAATCGCCGGTTATTGATCGACCGTTTGCTGCATGCGCTGGCGAGCAGCGCACGCAGTAAACATCATGGCGCGCTATTCCTGATTGATCTGGATGATTTCAAGTATCTCAATGACTCACGCGGTCATGATGTCGGTGACCGGTTGCTACAACAGGTCGCTGAGCGGCTAAGCCGCTGTGTACGCGAAGCCGATACCGTCGCTCGCTTCGGTGGCGATGAATTTGTGGTGATGCTTGAGGAATTAAGCAATAACGTACTGGAAGCCACCAATCAGATCAGAACCGCCGGAGAACATATTTTAGCCGTGCTGAATGAGCCTTATCTGCTAGAAGATTGCTTGCACCATAGCACCCCAAGCATAGGCGTGACCCTGTTTGGCGAAGCTGACAACTCTGTCGATCAACTATTGAAACAAGCTGATCTGGCGATGTACCAGGCCAAGGGATCGGGTCGCAATACGCTGCGTTTCTTCGATCCCGAAATGCAGAAAGTAGTTTCCTTGCGGGTTTCAATGGAGTCTGATCTCAGGGCTGGCCTGAAAAATCAACAATTCATACTGCACTACCAACCGCAGATGAATCACCTTAACCAGGTGATTGGTGCAGAAGCACTGGTACGCTGGATGCATCCGCAGCGCGGCATGGTTCCCCCTGTAGAATTTATTCCCTTGGCTGAAGAAACCGAATTGATTCTACCGCTGGGTTCATGGGTGCTGACCTCCGCCTGTCATCAGTTAAGTGCCTGGGCGAAGCATCCTGAAACTGCCCAGCTAGGGATGGCCGTCAATGTTAGCGCACGTCAATTTCGTCAGGAAAGCTTCATTACACAGGTAATGGCGGCCTTGGATATATCCGGCGCTGATCCAGTGAAACTCAAACTGGAAATCACCGAAAGCCTGTTGCTGGAAGATGTACAGGCAGTCATCAGTAAAATGACGGTGCTCAAGGCCAGAGGCGTATGTTTCTCGCTCGATGACTTTGGTACCGGCTATTCTTCACTCACGTACCTGAAACGCTTGCCACTTGATCAACTCAAGATAGACCAGTCCTTTGTGCGGGATGTGCTGATCGACCAGAACGATGCCGCGATTGCTCGCACCATTGTCGCGCTCGCGCACAGCCTGGAACTGGGGGTTATTGCCGAAGGCGTGGAAACCGAAGCACAATTGCTGTTTCTTGCCAGCATTGGCTGTCATGCTTATCAAGGTTTTTTATACAGCAAACCTTTGCCCATTGAAGAATTCATGGCTTTTCTCAAGGCAAATCAGGCGAATCAATCAGCCTTCAACTTTGATTAAATATTATTGCATTGATCAGCACACTTTACTGAACTTTGCCGGTTATACAAGGCGATTACGCGACTCGCCGCGATAGAAAGCGGTAATATTGCACAGGATCTCTTTCGCCAGGCGCGCCATGGCCTGCTGACTGGCCCAAGCGATATGCGGAGTGACCAGGCAGTTTGGACCGATGCATTCCAGTAGAGGATTGCCATTTTTCGGTGGTTCAGTGCTGAGCACGTCTATACCTGCCCCGGCGATCCAGCCTTCCTGCAGTGCCTGAATCAGTGCTGCTTCGTCCACTACCCCACCGCGTGCGACGTTGATCAGCAGAGCTGAGCGCTTCATCAGGCGTAGTTCGGCTACACCTATCAGGTGGCGAGTTTCTGCTGTGAGCGGACAATGCAAGGAGACAACATCCGCTTGGGTCAGCATCTGTTCGAAAGACACACGATCCTTGCGCTGCGTTAGTGAATTTTTACGTTCAGCCACCAGTACCTTCATTTCAAAGGCTGCGGCAATGCGCGCCACCGCCTGCCCGATTTCCCCGTAGCCAAATATGCCGAGGGTAGACCCTTGCAAATCGTTCACCGGATGGCTAAACAACGCAAAATGGGCTGCTTTCTGCCATTCTCCGGCTACGATATCCGCATGATAGGTTACCAGCTGCCGGCGTAAGGCAAGCAGCAAAGCGAAGGTATGTTCTGCCACGGAATGGGTGGAATAGCCGCTGACGTTGCACACCGCGATACCGTGTTTTCGGCAATATTCCAGATCGACATTATTGGCGCCGGTGGCGGCTATCGCAATCAGCTTGAGTCCGGGCAATTGCGCCAGCGTATCCGCCAGCAGCGGTACCTTGTTACTAATTGCTACTTCAGCGTATTCCAAGCGTGCCAGCACTTGTTCAGGTTGCGTAGACTCATATTCCCGCCATTGCAGCGGCAACTCAGGCGGGCATATCGGCATTGGCAAGGAGCCACGATCCAGAAATACCATACAGGGATTCATAAAAGCCACCTTTCAAAATAAATTTCAGTAGCAGGCACCCGTTAGTTTGTAGGTCGGGTTAGGCGCGTTTTTACGCAGTAACCCGACGTTTGCGCCCGTTTGCACCCGTTAGCCGCCCAGAGCTACATAGACATTCTGCACGTCATCATCCGCATCGACGGCTTCCAGAAATGCTTCAACTTCGGCGCGTTCGGCATCATTCAACGTAACCGTATTTTTCGGGCGATAACCCAGTTGTGCGGATTGTACGATGAAGCCATGTGCGGGTAATGCGCGACAAACCGCATCCAGATCAGCCGCGTCGGTAATGAACAGGGTAGCGCCCTCTTCGGCGGGCTCAAAATCATGTGCCCCCGCCTCGATGGCCGCCAACTCCGGATCAGCCTCTTTAGAAGCTGGCGTAGCCTCGATCAGTCCCTGATAGTTAAAATCCCAGGACACCGAACCCGCAGCACCCAACTGTCCCTTGCGAAACAGCACGCGGATATTGGAAAGTGTACGGTTGATGTTGTCCGTCAGGCACTCGACGATCACTGGCACTCGATGTGGCGCAAAACCTTCATAAACCAGACGTTCCAGATTGACTCCGCCATCCAGCAGCCCAGCGCCTTTCTTGATGGCGCGCTCCAGTGTTTCACGCGGCATGGATGCTTTTTTAGCTTGCTCGACCACCAGTCGCAGTCGCGAATTCATGTCAGGGTCAGCGCCACTACGTGCTGCCACCATGATTTCCTTGGACAGTTTGCCAAAAATTTTACCTTTTACACTCGCTGCAAGTTCTTTGTGCTTGGCTTTCCACTGTGCGCCCATAATGATCCTCAATATCCAATAAAATAATTTGGCGTGCATATTGCCTCAAGTGACGGCCAGTATCAATCCCGAACCCTCAACAAATAATGGCTTTCGTAAGATGTGCTGAGGTACGAAGCGCATCGTTCGCATTTGCCGGATCAGCTGTCGGCATTCCGTCATAGTTCTGTCAATAAATCGTCATGGAAGATAGCTGGCTGGCTTTTATTCTGCAACCGGACTGCTTCGTGATAAGCTTTCCCTGAATAGATAGACTCTCCGTGATATTGGCGCGATTATTGCGTCTAACCTTTTTGGCCACATCCCAAAATCACTTTTAGGAGGGTACCAAAATGAAGCGCAATCAATCTGGTTTTACCTTGATCGAAATCGCCATCGTACTGGTCATCATAGGCTTGTTGCTTGGCGGTGTACTTAAAGGTCAAGAGCTTATCACGCAGGCTAAAATTAAAAATATCGTCAATGATTTCAATTCAATTTCTGTGGCAGTGCTGGGTTATCAGGATCGCTATAAAAAATTCCCGGGGGAGGACGATACTGCAAAGGCTCGCTGGACAACGCTTCCCGTCAATATTGCCACGCAAGGTAATGGCTCTCTGGATACGGGTGCAGAGCAAGCTCTTTTCTGGCAGCATCTCAGACTGGCGGGTTTTATAACCGGTGACACCACTTCAACCGATAATCCGGCCAATGCGATCGGCGGCATTCTGCTGGTGCAAAACTCCGTACCGGGCATAATTGGTCCGGCGATTTGTTCTTCAGGGCTTCCAGGAAAAATCGCCGGGGCGGTTGATAACCAGTTTGATAATGGTAATACCGGCACTGGCTCTGTTGTTGGATTTATTGGGGCAGGCTCTACCGTCCCGGCTGCGTCTGCTCCGTCTGCTGCCTACCTTGATGATGCCAATTCAATTTATCTGGTCTGTCGCTCCATCTAACTCGGGTGGGCAGCGATCCCTGCCCACTTACTCATCCCCGGTTTCAGACTCCTGTTCGATGACCCGAAAAGTTGCCAGATCATAATCCAGACCCTTTTCCAGCAATTTTTCCGGAATCAGCAAATAATTCTTGTCATTCAATTGGGTCTGCAAGCTGCGATGTGCAAAAAATGCACCGGCCTTCATCAATAGTTTAGCCTCAATGACCGGCGTAGCGGAGTTGTATTGCAACCAAAGAGCGGGTAGTCCATCTTCAGTTACGCCGCCCCTATAGTTCAGAAATACCCCGGAATACTGGTGGGACAGCATTTCCGCACCCACATGCAAGCGGTTTGATTCATCGCGCATCAGGCGGCGCACCACCGCAGCGCCCCAATGCCCGACACCATCCGGTTGCACACCTAACAGGCTGCCGATGCGTATACCGTCGGTACCGCCGACGGGCACCAACGCGCAAAATCCACTGGCACTGATATCCTCGGCTTCCCAATATCCGGGACTATCATCAAGAAAATTCAGTTCGATGTCGGTACGCTGGATCATTCTGGCAAAGCCATGCATAATTCTCAAGCCAGCCTCGATTTCGTGTCGCGCGCTGCCCCTGGAAGGGGGCGAAGTCAGATACTCCAGGAGATATTGCGCTGCTTCAAGTACCGGTTCAGCATGATATATCCCCCCCAGATTGAGTTTTTTCGGCATCAGGCCTTTGGATAAGATGCTGATCAATTCATGAAGTCTGGGATGCATTTCCGCCATGCTTATATAGCGCGTCGAGGCATTTCCCAGGCTCCTGATGTGGGAGGGGGCTGCAGGCTGTTCCAGATCAAAACAAAACAGGCTGTGGCTATCCTGCTCGGCGCTCAGTTGAATGCTTGAACTAAACTGACCGGTAAGTCGCTCAGTCAAATGTATGTAAAGCGGTTTCAGAGTGTTGATACCACAACTGTACCAGCACAGCAATTTGGCTAACTCTGCTCTTACCGAAGTATTGGTTGCTGAGCCATTATAGAGTTCAAGCGGGACATCCAGGTATTGCTGTTGTTCAGCCAGCCGGTATAGTTCGGCCAGATGATGCCAGATTGTATTATCGATAGGGCCATAATGTGAGCAAATGAATTTCAATTGTCCAGTCATTGCGGACACGGTACGCGCCACCAGCAACGGCAGTTGCGTCCTGATCGAATCCGCGCCCTTATCTTTGTTATAATAGCGCTTGAACAGGACATAATAGGCTCGGGCTATATGGCGGTGCCAGTTACCCAATACCAGCCATAAATGATTTTCCTGGAATAATGACAGCTCTTGCGGTGAAAAATATTCGTAAGCCAGTTTACGCACATAGCTCTGCGCGGATTCATCGAGTAGTCGTAATACCGCAAATTGATGATCCAGCCTGAAATCGGTATGGTCGGCGACAGACTCCGCCCACTCGGAAATTTCCATGAGTGATTTATAATTATCATTTTTTGGCAGATCTTCCAGCAAAGCTTGCGCAGATTTGATATTCGCCATCGGATGATCGGATTTTTTACTGAAAATGCCAGACAACATCATTCTTCCACCTTGTCTATTTTATCCTGTGACAATATAACTGAAATTGCCCGCGATGGATAATATTATGAAAGGAGTTGCACTTGATCCCCTGGTTAAGTACCAAGACCCCTTTTCCTGACGTGCAACTGGCACTACCCAATGGACTGCTTGCCGCAGGCGGAGACTTGTCGGCGGTGCGTCTGTTACAGGCTTATCGTCTGGGTATCTATCCCTGGTACAGCCCCGGGGAGCCAATATTATGGTGGAGTCCCGATCCCCGCATGATACTGCTTCCGAGAGAATTTAGAATTTCCCGTTCCTTTGCCCGTGTGCTGCGTAATGCCGATTATGAAGTGCGCTGCGATACCGCCTTCGAGCGGGTGATGCGCAATTGCGCTGCCCCGCGCGAACTGCACGGAGGCACCTGGATTAATGAAGAAATGATTGCGGCCTACTGCTCACTGCATGAAATGGGTCATGCCCATTCTGTGGAAACCTGGATCGATGGCGAACTTTCAGGCGGCTTGTATGGTGTCAGTATGGGTCAAATGTTTTACGGCGAATCCATGTTCAGCTTTTGCAGCAATGCTTCAAAAATAGCGCTCGCGTATCTGACAAAGCAACTGCAACGCTGGCAACCAGAGTCGGGCATGATCGATTGCCAGATGAATACCCATCACCTGGCCTCGTTGGGGGCACGCGAAATATCGCGCAAGGAATTTAGCGCCAGATTGAATCTGTTGGTACACTATGCACCGCTTGCCCGTTGGCAATTCGACACAGACCTTTTTCCATGAGCCTGTTAAACGATATTCCCTTATCCGCGCTGCATTTTTATATGACAGCGCCTTATCCCTGCAGCTACCTGCCAGGCCTGCAGGCGGGCTCTCAGGTCACCACACCGACTTTCCTGATTAGCCCGCCCGTTTATTCAGAGCTGGTCAGGCACGGTTTTCGGCGCAGCGGAACCTACACTTACCGCCCGCGTTGTGCTGGCTGTTGCGCCTGCATCCCGCTGCGTGTGCCAGTCGGTGAATTTAAGCCAAACCGCAGCCAGCGGCGCGCCTGGAAGCAACACACCGATTTGAAAGTCAGTCTGCATGGCTTGCATGACAGCCTTGAATATTATGAGCTTTATCTGCGTTATCAGCGGGCGCGCCATGCAGACGGTGGCATGGACAACGATGATCGCGAATCCTATCAGTCTTTTCTTTTGCAAAGCCATGTTGATACCATTCTGGTGGAATTCCGTCTTAATGACCTGCTGTGCATGGTCAGCGTGATTGATATGCTTAGCGACGGACTCTCTTCTGTTTATACTTTTTTTGATCCGGATTTGCCACGTGCCCGGCTGGGTGTTTATAACGTGCTTTGGCAAATAGAACTATGCCGTAAAATCGAACTGGATTACGTTTATCTGGGCTACTGGATTAAAAATAGCCGCAAGATGTCCTACAAATCCCAATACCAGCCAGCCGAGGGTCTGATCGGCGGCTCATGGCAAGCGATCGAACAATAGCGTTAACGCTTCGAATCGATAATGGAATAATTGTTTCGCTTCATCCTGTTCCTTGATAACTGGAGATCAATCTATGTACAATTTATTGCGACCCGCATTATTCAGGCTTGCTCCTGAAACGGCACACCATCTGACGTTGAACGGATTGAATATCGCTCATGCGCTGGGTTTGAGTGCTTTGCTTACCCCTCCACCGGCCGGCAATCCTTGCAGCGTAATGGGACTTAATTTTCCCAACCCGGTAGGGTTGGCCGCCGGCTTGGACAAGAACGGAGAATGTATAGACGCACTGGCAGCGCTCGGTTTCGGTTTTCTTGAAATCGGCACCGTCACCCCCCTGGCACAGCCTGGCAATCCACAGCCGCGTATGTTTCGTCTGCCGAGAGCTCAGGCTATCATCAATCGCATGGGCTTCAATAACCAGGGTGTGGAGCAGTTGCTCAAAAATGTGCAGCGCGCTGCTTATCGCGGCGTATTGGGCATCAATATCGGCAAAAATGCAGCAACGCCGATGGAGAAGGCTGCCGACGATTATTTAATTTGTCTCAAACGTGTCTATACACACGCCAGTTACATCGCGGTAAATATTTCTTCACCCAACACCAAAAATCTGCGCCAGTTGCAGGACGAAGACGCGTTGAACGGACTACTCAAGTTGCTCAAGGCCGAGCAGCGCAAATTAGCTGATATTCATGGCAAATATGTACCGATTGCGCTGAAGATTGCGCCTGATCTGGAAAAACAGCAAATTGCGCAAATCGCGCAACTGCTAACCCTGCATGGCATCGATGGCGTCATCGCCACCAATACCACGCTCAGTCGTACCGGCGTAGAAAACCTGCCCCATGGCACTGAGACTGGCGGGTTGTCTGGTCTGCCGGTGCGGGATAAATCAACCGCCGTGATACGTCAGCTTTACGCCGAGTTGCAGGCCTGTGAAAAACAAGGGCTGGGCGCTAAAGTACCCATCATCGGTGCCGGTGGCATCATGAGCGGTGCCGATGCCGTACAAAAAATAAACGCAGGCGCCACCCTGGTTCAGGTATATAGCGGCCTGATTTATCGCGGTCCTGAATTAATCGGTGAATGCTGCCAGGCAATACGCAACAAAAAATAGTTGACATTAGTTCTAGTTAGAATTAATATAGTTCGCATCAGAACTAATTAAGCTATTTATGCCTTCTACCCTCTTTCTGCCTTTGATACGCGAACTGGTCAGCAGCTTTCAGGCCTTCGAAATGTATTCGGCAGTTCATATACGCACGCTGGAGTTGACGCCGCCGCAATTTGACATCATTGCCACGCTCGGCAATACCACTGGCATGACGCCCAAGCTGTTGGGCGAGCGTACCCTGATTACCAAGGGTACGCTCACCGGCGTGGTAGACCGGCTGGAGCACAAAGGGTTGGTACGCCGGATTGCTTCGCCCAGCGACGGGCGCAGTCAGATCGTTCAGTTGTCTGCTACCGGGCAAAGCCTGTTCGAGCGTATTTTTCCGGCACACATAAAACATCTGGAAGTGGCCTTTGCCAACTTACCGGAAGCAGACCTGATCGAGACTACCAACAAGCTGCGCGCCTTGCGTATTGCCCTTTCTGAAACCGCTGAAGCACAGAGGAATTTAACATGAATACCAACTATAGCAAGACTGCGATCGGGTTGCACTGGATGATGGCTGCGTTTATTTTCCTTACCTTCCCGCTCGGCGTGGTTATGCATGACCTCGCACTTTCGCCGTTAAAGCTTAGGCTGATCAGCTACCACAAATGGCTGGGGGTGACGATTTTGCTGCTGGCGGTGGTGCGCCTGGTCTGGAGGGCTACCCACACCCCTCCGCCGCTGCCTGAATCCATCCCGCACTGGCAACAGCGGGCAGCGGGCAGCTTGCATACGCTGTTATATGTACTGCTGTTTTTAATCCCGGTCTCGGGATGGTTGATGAGTTCTGCCAAGGGTTTTCCAGTAGTTTATCTGGGGTTGGTCCCGTTGCCTGATCTGCTGCCTAAAGACAAGGCTCTGGCCGAACTGCTGACGGAAACGCACGAACTGCTGAATTATGCAATGTTGTTGTTACTCGGTATGCATATTGCGGCGGCGCTCAAGCACCATTTTATTGATCACGATTCGACGCTGCGCCGTATGCTGCCTTTTATCCAAGGAAAAAAATGATGAAAACCCGATTTTTATGGCTGTTGCTGGCCTCACTCCCGGTACAGGCCGTCGAATATAACCAGACGCAGCTTGACAAGAGCAGTTTGACCTTCGCTTACAAACAAATGGGCGTGCCGATGAATGGCAAGTTCAGCAAATTTGCGGTCGCCGTTAAATTTGACCCGGATAAGTCGAATAGCGCTCAGGCTCAGTTTGATGTCGATCTGTCGAGCATAGATACCGGTTACGCAGAAGGCAATGAAGAAATCGCTGGCCAGCAGTGGTTCAATGCAAAAGTTTATCCTGCCGCCAAATTTATTTCGACAGGTGTCAAGGCGCTGGGTGGCAACCGTTATGAGGCGCAGGGCAAACTGACGCTTAAAGGGAAAACCCAGGAAGTATCAGCGCCTTTCAGCTTCAAACAGGAAGGTAAAAACGGCCTGTTTGACGGTGCCTTCGTACTCAAACGCCTGGATTATGCGATCGGCGAAGGCCCGTGGGCAGATGTGAGCGCCGTCGCCAACGAAATCCAGATTGTTTTTCATATCGTAGCAAATGCAGCATCCGTTAAAAAGTAGTCCCATCTAACCTCCCAGGAGTCCTCATGAAAAAATTAGTCGTTCTCGCCCTTGCCGCAACCCTGTCCACCGCTGCTGTTGCGGCACCTGAAACCTTTATCATCAATAGTGCACATACCCTGGCACGCTTTGAGTATAACCATCTGGGCTATTCCACTCAGTTCAGCCGTTTCGACAAGACCACCGGCACCATCGTATTGGATCGTGCCGCCAAATCCGGTTCGGTCGATGTCGTGATTGATGCAAAATCGGTGAGTACCGGTTCTGCGCTGTTCAATGAACATATTCAGGGCGAAGACTATTTTGATACCGCAAAATATCCTACCATCACCTTCAAGTCCAAATCCCTGAAATTTGATGGCGATAAACTAACCAGCGTTGCCGGAGATCTGACCATCAAGGGTGTCACCAAGCCCGTCACGCTGACCGTCACTTCCTTCAATTGCAAGCCACACCCGATGTTGAAGAAGGACGCCTGCGGCGCTGATGCCACTACCAAAATCAAACGCTCCGAATTCAATGCAGGAAAAAATGCACCTTATGTGAGCGACGAAGTCACGCTGACCATCCCGGTCGAGGCAACCAAGGAATAATATTAGCAACTAACTTATTTATTAAAGGAAAATAAACATGTCACAACCTCATATCGCACAAAAATCCCCAATCCCCGTCGAAGTCACTGCCGGTGAAAGTTACTGGTGGTGTTCCTGCGGCAAGAGTGCCGCCCAGCCTTTCTGTGACGGAAGCCACAAAGGCAGTGAATTCAGCCCGGTTGAATACAAGGCTGAAGAATCAAAAACCGTTTATTTTTGCGGCTGCAAGCACAGCGCAAAAGGTGCCTTGTGCGATGGAAGCCACAAGAGCCTCTAAATGACCAGGCCGGGGAACTTACCCCGGCTTTATTTTTTAAATGCAATATAGCGATAAATAGTATTGCGTGAGACACCCAGCGATTTGGCAGCGGCAGATACATTGCCATTGTGCGACTCCAGCGCCTTCTGGATCGCAGAATGTTTCATTCCATCCAGGTTAGCGTCGCATACGATCGAATACTCAGTCTTATGGGAGAAATCCTGCTCTTCCGTACCACTATCAGCTTTAATATCATCGAGAAAATCATCGGGTAGATGCTTGCGCTGAATTTCCTGCTCGTCACCGGCAATAACAATGGCAGTACGTAGTAGGTTTGACAACTGGCGAAAATTGCCTGGCCACGGATGTTTCTTGAACAACTCCATGATTTCAGGCGAAACCGTATGACGCACCTCGGTCGATTCGGCGGCGACAATTTTTTCAATCACATAATTCAGATCGGTACGCTCACGTAGCGGAGGCAGTTTTACCACTAGACCATTGATCCGGTAATACAGGTCTTCTCTAAATTCACCTTTCGCAATTTTGTCGCGCAGATTGCAGTTGGTAGCACAGATCAGTTCGACATTAACCGCTATCGATTGCGTGCTGCCCAATGGCGTGACCATCCGCTCCTGCAACACGCGCAGCAGACGTGCCTGCAGATTCAGCGGCATATCGCCAATCTCATCGAGGAATAAGGAGCCCCCGTTAGCTTGCAGGATTTTACCGATACTGCCTTTTTTGCGAGCGCCGGTAAAGGCACCGTCTTCATAACCGAACAACTCGGACTCGATCAGCGTCTCGGGAATAGAAGCGCAATTAACGGCGATGAAAGGCCCCTTGGCGCGCGGGGAATCGTTATGTATGGCCTGTGCCATCAATTCCTTGCCAGTGCCCGTCTCACCCACCACCAGAATAGGTATGTCGCGCCCAAGCACCTTTTGCACCTTGCTGATGACCATTGCCACCTGCGGGTCACCGGTATTCAGATAGCGCAAACCGGAGAGTCGACGACTAGCCTGCTGAGCCTGTAAGCGAGCGGCTTTCGGCACAGCACTATCCTCTTGCTCACCATTCACCTTGGTCGCGTATTGAAATACACTACTGCCCGCATTGATGCGCGCACGGCCAAATACCCTCACGCCATTATTCAAACAAAGATTCAAAAGACCGGGTGTAGCGGTGCGGTAATGGTCATACAATTCGGAAATCGGCATGCCGAACAGTGAACCGAAAGTGTGAGATTGCAGCGCTACCAGCGACAAACCCAGGTGAAATAAACCTACACGGTTGGCAAACATGAATCTGCCGCACTGGCTGAAAGAAGCGATGCCCTCCATCAGGGTACCAATAAATTCAGGACGCGGATGAAAATGCAAAGTAATTGCATCATGACACTTTGCCAGAAACAACTGGTTCTCAATCATTTGCGCCGACATACGTACCAGCGCCATGGTGTGCTTATGAAAGCTGCGCTGATCGCCGGTGACATCCAGCACGCCGATCACTTTACCCTGATGGTCGAGTATCGGCGCGGCAGAACAGGTCAGGAAATGATATGCCTTCAAGTAATGTTCGCCGGAATGAACCTGCGTGGGCTTTTGTTCTTCTATGGCAGTGCCGATCGCATTGGTGCCTTTCAATTGCTCGGACCAGGCGACACCCGGACTCAACGCTACCCGGTTAGCCCTTTCGAGAAAGTCATCATCGCCCAGCGACTTCATGATACAGCCATTGGCATCGGTCAAAATTACCATGCTATGGGTATTGATGATTTGCTCATAGAGCGTTTCCATCACCGGCAGTGCATGGGTATGCAAAAGTTGATTTTTTTCGACCAGATAGGATAGATCTTTACCATACAATGGATTGAACTCAGGTTTTGTATCTTTGCTCAAGCCATAAGTCGCCGAGCGCTTATGCGATTGTTCGATTATCGTGTGCGCTTTATTAATAGTCACGATACCGGTTGGAGTTTCCTGCTCAACGAATGACTTTGAAAACGCGGTAGAGTGGTTATCTGCACCGTGCGAATCCTGTGTTTTTCCCCTCTCCATGACTACACAACTCCCTTTGTCTAGTGCGGATAATTAGTTCGTTCATCCATGCAACATATGATCCATTATGGAGCACAGTGCACATAATAGCATCACTGACCCTGCCCGGTATTTTATATTAAGATTTCGCGATTCTCACCCTAAAAAAAACCCACGCAATGGCGTGGGTTTTATTTTTGCGGCAACGATAGCGTGCTTAGGGTGCCACCAACTCCACCCCGAATTTGGCAAAGATCGCGGCCATTTCTCCGGATGCTATCAACTCGCTGGTGGCATTTTGTAATAGTTTGATCAGTTCAGTATTTTCTTTCTTCACTGACATTCCTATCACCCAACCGTTGGGAGGCAAGCGCTGAAACGGGACTTCGCTAATGCGAAAATTTGCATCCTTGAGGATCACATTTTCGATTTCGGATTTTGTCGCAAGCACACCATCCAGTTCACCGGCCTTGAGTTTATCCAGTGCTTCGACAGCAGTCGGGAAAATTTTTACGTTTTCGCGAAACTTGCCGTTATCTACCGCCAGCAACAAGGCACCACTGATTGAAACCTGTTCAACGCCGATATTTTTGCCGGTGATCGAATCAAGATTTTCATAGCTGGGAACCTTGCGTATATCTGTCACCAGACGCACCAGTTCACGATGATAGGGGGCAAAAATTTCTGCCTTGCCATTCTGCGATTTCAATAGCGGGTCTACCGGCACATGCAACATCACATCTGCCGGACCATAGCCCAAATAATGTCCTTTCCATACCATATTGCGCAAATCATCATTAACGTTTTCCCCAGCTGGAAATGGCAGGAAGCTCAATTTCAACCCTAATTTTTTAGCCAAAGCAGCAGCCAAATCCACGTCAATCCCCTGGCCACCTGCCGAAAAGGGTGCAAAATCATTATAAATCGCGACTTTCAACGTGCCGGATTCTTTGATTTTGGAATACTCACTCTCGGCAAGTGCTACCGTACAAAACATCAATAACGACAACACGACACCTAGCAACCTGGAACTGAAATTATTCATTGTGACCGATCATTATTTAATAAAGCAGGATACCTCACGCAAAAACTATTCTTCAAAAGGAACAGACTGTATATAAGACCTGATGGCCCAGATGGCTTCCTGGCTCAGGATTCCTTCAAAGGGAGGCATATATACCTTGTCGTTACGCGATTTTCCGCGACGAACCGAGGTCAGGAAGTATTTGTCGACTTCCTGGAAACAGGCTGCTTTTTTCGCCGCATTCGTCATATCCTTGCAATCCAGATCTAACCTACGCAAATCGGGGGCAATACCGCCCGAGATGGCTTGCAAGCCGTGACAGCGGGCGCAATTTTGTCCGTACCCGGAAGTCCCTATGTGTATCGCAGCTTCCTGGCCACTATAGGGATTTTTATCGCGCCATTCAGCGCCTAGCTGTTCAAGTCCTTGTGTATCTATCGGATGCGGAGTCACATCGCCATGCGCCGAGGCAAAGGATGGCGCAAAGGCAGCTGCAAACAAAAATCCAGCAAAAAAAGCGTTCCTAATTTTTTTCATACCATTTCCTTGTAAAATATTTAAAAGAATCCGAAAAGCATAAAGCAGTTTTTATGCCAGCAAAGTTTATTGGGCCAATCCTAAACCGTGTGTAGTCTGGCTGATGTTTCAGACAGGCACATCACCTTTGAATATGTCACATTTATGAGCAATTTCATGGCTATTGTTACATAAGATAACGATTTTGATCAAGGGCGATCCAGACTGCCCATTGCTTTGGGATAAGTGACGATACCCCAGGGCAGACCACGATTACTGATCCGCTTAGTGACTTCCAGTCGATTAGCATCGATAACCAGCAGTTCATTGGACTTGCCGCATGCCAGCAATATTTGCTGGTTATCGGGTGTGAAAGTAAAATGCCAGCAGCGGTCACCGACAGGAATATCTTCCAGTTTTGCCCAGGTTTTTGCGTCATAGACTTGCAAGGCCTTCTCCTTGCTGCTGGCGACAAACACGCGTTTTCCATCATGGTCAAAGGAGATGCCCACCGGAGATTTTCCAGTGGCGACTTCCTTGATTATCTCAAATTTATCATTCAAGACCAGAAACTTGCTGGAAAACTCCAGCGTAGCTACATAGAGACTGCCATCTGGAGAAGCCTTGATGCCGCGCGGGCGATCTCCATAACGGGCGACGGAAATATTTTTCAGCAGCTTTCCTGAGTTGAAGTCATGCATACTCAGCGAATTGTCCGATTCATTGGCGACGATGAGACCCTGTTTGCCCAGTTCCAGACCTTCAGTCTCCGGCTTGCCGACAATATCCAGTAGCAATTTGCCCGTTGAAAGTGCGACGACTGCGATATGACCGGGAATCTTGTCATCGGCAACGGCAGTTTGTTGCGGTACAGGGTCGTTTCCTACGCCAGGCTCAAAAGTGACGTAAGCATTATCATCCTGTACCCGCAAAAACTCGGGATTTTTGCCGATGGCGACATGCCTGACCAGTTTGCCGGAGGCCGTGTCTACCACCGAAATATTTCCATCATCTTTATTAGCCGTGATCAACCACTTGCCATCTTGGGTCACGCCGATACCTCGAGCGCCCTTGGCATCGATTTCCAGGTGACCTTTGACTTCCATGGTTTCCAGATCAATAACCGTAACCGCCCCATCCTGATTGGAAACATAGGCGACACTGCCTGCGCTGGCATAACAGGGCATTGCCAGCAATAACGCGATACAAAGATTTTTTTTGATAGACATGATGCTTGAAGACGCTCCCGGGTGAATTGATTGACGATTGTTTAAGTGCAACTGCTGTGGTAATGATACCTCGTTTAAAAGCATCTGTGATAGAGCATTATTTTCCCGGACTGGCGCATTATGCTTTTGCGCATTACACTGACAGCCGTTTAAACCTTAATCCCTTTGGCCTCACTCATGGAACATCAAAATAATTATCTGGTAATCACCGCTTCAGGAGAAGACGAAGTCGGCCTTGTTGACCGTATTTCGTGCAAGATCGCCGAAAGTGGTTGCAACATCGAAGAAAGTCGGATGTCCGTGCTTGGCGGACAATTTGCGTTGATCATGCTCATTTCAGGGCCGTGGAACGCCGTTTCCAAGCTGGATGGGCAAATGGAGCTGCTAGGTGAGCAACTGGGGTTGACCATCATCCACAACCGCACCCAGAAGCGGGAAAGAACCAAACCTTCTCTGCCCTATACGGTGGAAGTGGTATCGATGGATCATCCGGGTATCGTGCGCAATCTGGCGGCTTTCTTCTCGAAAAATGGCATTAACATCGAAGAACTTCAGACGGATACCTACCCGGCGCCGCATACCGGCACATCGATGTTTTCCGTTACCATGACGGTAGGCATACATGCGGACGTGCATATATCCACCTTGCGCGGAAATTTTCTCGATTATTGCGACGACCTGAATCTGGATGCAAGTTTTGAACCTGCACGCATATGAGTGCTACAGTTTTTTAAGCAGCTTGTCATGTATACCGCCGAAGCCGCCGTTGCTCATCACCAGCAGCTGATCACCCGGGCGTGCTGATTGAACGATGGCATCGATCAGCTCCTCAAGATCATCCTTCACCACCAGTTTGTCGCCCAGTGGCGCCAAGGAACCGCGCACATCCCAGCCCAGTTTGCCCGCGTAACAAAACACCAGATCGGCATCCTTCAGGCTGTACGGTAGTGCCTCTTTCATTACCCCCAGCTTCATGGTGTTAGAGCGCGGCTCCAGTACCGCGATGATGCGTGCCTGAGCTACCTTGCTGCGCAAACCGGCGAGGGTGGTGGCTATCGCGGTAGGGTGATGCGCAAAGTCGTCATAGAGGTTGATCCCGTTAACCGTGCCCCTCAACTCCATGCGACGTTTTACATTCTTGAATTCACTGAGAGCAGCCAACCCATGTGCAACCGGTACGCCCGCATGTCGTGCTGCGGCAAGGGCGGCGAGCGCATTCATGCGGTTATGCTCACCTTGCAACTCCCATTGCAAATTGCCCTGAGAAACTCCTGCATAGCTCACCTGATTATCCGCGTCGATATTCCAGTCCGGGGTAGTGCCGAACAGTTGTACTGGCGTCCAGCAACCTTGCTGCAACACCTGGCGCAAGGATGATTCACGGCCGTTGCAAACCACCAGACCATTGCCCGGAACCGTGCGGATCAGATGATGAAATTGCGTCTGTATCGCCTGCAAGTCCGGGAAAATGTCGGCATGATCATATTCCAGATTATTCAGTACCACGGTGCGCGGATGGTAATGCACAAACTTGGAACGTTTGTCGAAAAAGGCCGTGTCATACTCATCGGCTTCGATCACAAAAAAGGCTGAATCGGTTTTTCTCGCCGAGATAGCAAAATTTTGCGGCACGCCCCCAATCAAAAAACCCGGGTTCAGTCCCGCATGTTCCAGGATCCACGCCAGCATCGCGCTGGTGGTAGTTTTGCCGTGCGTGCCTGCCACGGCTAGCACCCATTGGTTGCGCAATATCGTCTCTGCCAGCCATTGCGGACCGGAGGTATAAGGTAAGTTTTGTTCGAGTATTTGCTCCATCAGTGGATTGCCGCGCGACACCACATTGCCGATGACGTATACATCCGGTTTGAGTGTTAGTTGATCCACGCCATAGCCTTCGATCAGCTCAATTCCTTGCGCCATGAGTTGCGTACTCATCGGCGGATAAACATTGGCGTCGCACCCTGTCACCCTGAATCCTGCCTGTCTGGCAATCACCGCGATGCCGCCCATGAAGGTGCCGCAAATCCCTAGTATGTGTATGTGCATATCATGCCCTGGAGTTAAAATACTGTAATCTCTCTCAAGAGGTTATATCTCAAAATGTTTCAACATGAAGAGCCTGGGAAATTCCCTGTGACAATTCATTGAATCGGCTGCCAAATTTTGTCACTTGATTGACAAAATTTAGCAGGCAACCGCTTGGCTTCATTATCCTATTTTCCTTGGTTGGATTCTATAAAAAACAATTTGTCAGCAGGCTGAAGAGCGGCGACAAATTTTTTTTCCAATATATCTCAGTAATTAAATACTAAAATACAATGCGTTGAAAGAATATGCTTTAGTAGTCGATCTCTAGTCCACTGTAATTTATCCCGAATAGCTGGCATATATATTGCTAAATTTCTGAAGGCAAGGTTTTTGTTTGGATTCATCCAAGGTGCTTTAAATGAAAAACGTCTCAAAGGGTTTTACCTTGATCGAGTTGATGATTGTGGTTGCCATTATCGGCATTTTAGCTGCGGTCGCGATCCCTTTTTACAGTGATTTCACCAAGAAGGCGCAGGCGACTGAAATTGTGCAAAGCGCTTCCACCTTGAAAACTACTGTTGAAATATGTATGTTCGATTTTCCAGATTCATATGATACGCAATGCCTTGCTGGCAGTAATGGTATCGCGGCAAACCTGGGTTTTGCTGCGGGTACTCAGACTGCAATCGTTCTGCCTGGAACCAAAGTGGTAGCCAATAAAAATGTCACCATTATTGGCGGCGTTCCTGTCATCACTATCGATGCGACAACTACCTTGAAGAACAAGGCGGGTACCGCCGCATTGCAATATATCCTGACACCCGTGGTGGCTTCGGCAGGCATCGGTTGGGTAGCTTCAGGTTCCTGTGTTACTGACAGCTTATGCGTACAATAGCTTCGGCTTATGCGTACAATAGCTTAGAATGCTAAATTCATTCTTTCAAACCAAGACTTGCGGCGGCTGATAAGTCAAGTGTGTAGCAAGGGATTCGCCGAGCTGTCGGCATTGCGCCAGCTCTGCTTCGTCGGGAGACAGTTTAAGCCGCAGACCAGTGAGCGGGACGCGCAATTTTAATCCGCGTAGTCGATCCTCGATCAGCGAAACGGCTTCACCGCTCCAACCGTAGGAGCCGAAGGCGATTCCCAATTTTCCGCTCACGTTCACCGTGGCAAGCGAAGATAGCAGATCCCAAATAGGTTTGACTGCATCGCCGTTAATGGTGGGACTACCGATGGCCAGGCAGTCCGCTTCTTCCACCAGATCGGTGAAAATGCCTGGTTCGCATCCCTCCAGATCATAAATCGAGACGCGCACCCCGGATACATTTTCGGCGCCGGTCGCCAGTGCTTCTGCCATACGGCGGGTATTACCGTAGGCGGATAGATAAAATACCAGCAGTGTCTTGTCAGAGTGTGCTTCGTTATACAGGCGTGGCGTGGCCAGTTCCCGGTAACGTCGTACATAATCCTGTGGCGAATGGGTCAAAATTGGGCCGTGGGCCGGCGCAATCATGGACAATTTTAGGGGTTCGATCAGGGTTAATGCTTCCAGCACATAGGAGCGAAAGGGGCGCATGATATGGGCGTAATAGTATTCGAAGGAGAAACGGAAATCTCCAACCCGGTCGTTATACAGTCGTTCGTCGCAGAAATGACAGCCAAACACATCACCGGTAAACAGTATGCCGTCTTCCTTGAGGAAGGTGCATTGGGTATCCGGCCAATGCAGGTACGGGGTGTGCAGAAAATGCAGGGTGCGCCCGCCCAGATCTACTTCAAAGCCAGTGCTGACCGGTGTGTATTCAGGAACTCCACCGTTGGCCGGTTTGAGCAGTGCCTTGAGCATCATCTGGGCGCGCACCGACAGGTAAACCCTTGCCTGGGGGGCGCGTCTCAGGAGTTCAGGCAGTGCGCCACTGTGATCAGGTTCCAGGTGGTTGAGTACGATAGTGGTGATTTCTGCGTAGTCGGTCACGGACTCCAGGCGTCGAAAGAACTCGCCGGAAAAAGATTCCTTGACCGTGTCAATGATCGCAACGCCCTTTTTTCCTCTGACTGCATAGGCGTTATAGGTGGTGCCATTGGCGGTGCGCAGGATAATGTCAAAGCTGCGCAAATCTGGATCCAGGGCGCCAATCCAGTGTACGCCTTGCGCAATTTCGACGGCGTCTTTAGTGGCTGCAGCAGCGCTCATGTTGCGCCTGAGGTTGCAAAGGGCTGTTGCTTGAAATCTGGCCAATCGGAATACGCCAGGCCGCTATGAATTTGATCCACGATTGCGCTCCTCAAAGTTTTAAGGATATAGATGCAAATGCTGTGCCAGCTATTGATTATATTTAAAATCAATTGCTTGAAATTTTATGGTTGAGGAAATGAGTGTTTGTTCTGAGTTATTGTCGCAAGTCGTACAGTTTTGCAAACCGGTTTGTTGGAATGGCGGAGTAATCTGGATGCAGCGCGAGCCTATTATCGATCAGAGAGAAAAACAATCACCACCGCCGCCAGAAAAGCAATAGGTAAGGAATAAACCATATATTTACCAAATTCCTGCTCACTGCTGAAATGAAAATACTGTGATGCCCAGGGTATTAATTGCAGGCTGAGTATAAAAAACAAATAAATGATCAAGGTTATTCCGATATGCAGAATATCCTTTTTCGATAATTGCCAATAGTTGACAAACTTATTATTTTCAATAAATTCTTCCAGTTTTTTGTTGGCGTTATTCATGTCAGCAGGATTTTTCATGTTGCAACCTATAGCGAGTTTGGTATCGTTATCGGCAAAATATAGCATATTTTAAAAAAATGTTTCAAGAGATTCGTGCAATTTATACTTATTTCTGAATGCTGATCAGTCGGTTAATCTCATCGGTTCTGAAGCCGAGTGCCATCGGCCTTCGAACGCCAGGCAAAGTGATGACATCATAGAGTTCGTCCACCAATCCCTCGATATCCAGGCTATGCACTGTCTCACCGCAGCGTAAATCAATGACCTGAATGCCGCAGCGAGCTTCGGCTTTACGCGATCTGAGGTTTTGATCCAGGGCAAGTCCGCTGAAACTTTGGCGCGGCCTGGATAAGCCCACCAGCGCAAAATTACCATGAAAATAAAGTCCGCGCATATAGCCGGCGCAGAAGGTCAAGGGCACAAAGCGCCCGCTTTCGAGTTCGATATGACCAAATTCGCCGGTACCTGAATTCAGCAGCCATAATTTTCCCTGATACCAGCGCGGTGAATGGGGCATGGACAAACCGCC